>JAHFNN010000049.1:0-3171 GCA_023267315.1 Candidatus Nomurabacteria bacterium
AATATCGTCTGCTTCAGGCGTGGTTGGACCGTTTGCGAGCTCCATCACGAGTTTTGCTTTTATGTTATTCGCGTTCTTGTCAGTAATCTGATTTTCAAGTGCAGCTGGAATAAGTACATCACATTCGAGTGTAAGTAATTCTTCATTCGTGATTGTACGTGAACCAGGGAAGCCTTCGATTTTTCCATTTTGCTTCTTGAATTCATTGACTGCTTTGATATCAAGACCGTCTTCTTTAACGATTGCACCTTTTGAATCAGAGAGCGCGATGATCTTGTGTCCGTGTTCAGAAAGAATCTCTGCTGCGTTTCCTCCGACATTTCCAAATCCTTGAATTACTATTTTGCATGATTCTGGAAGATTTAATTTTTGGCGAAGTACATCGAATACATAAAATCCACCAAGTCCTGTTGCTGGTCCGCGACCTTCAGAGCCGCCAACTTCTATTGGCTTCCCGGTAAGCGTTGCATTTGTTTTATCACCAGAGATTTTTGCATATTCATCAATCATCCATGCCATGATTTCAGGTGTGGTGTTCACATCTGGTGCTGGGACGTCTACTTGTGGGCCAATAACTGGTGCCATAAGTTTAATCCATCCACGTGAAAGAGCTTCGAGTTCTTTCTTTGAAAGTTTCTTTGGATCAACCGTGATTCCTCCTTTTCCTCCACCCATCGGAATATTTGCGACAGCACACTTGAGCGCCATCCAGAAGGCGAGTGCTTTCACTTCATAGATATCCGTGTCTTGGTGATATCGAATACCGCCTTTGTATGGACCACGAGCGTTGTTGTATTGCACGCGGTATCCTTCAAAGATTTTGAGCGAGCCATCATCCATTCGTACAGGAATAGAAATGCGGATTTCGCGGTTTGGTTGATTAAGGCGACTTAAAAATTCTTCTGGAAACGGCTTCACTGCATTCGCGCGGCGGAGCTGATTCATTGCGTTCTCAAACGGATTTGATGTTTGCATAAATAAATTTGTCCCGTCATAAGGCCTTGGTGCCTTTTGGTGGAAAACTAACTAATAATTAAAAAACAAGTACGAGTATTATACTATACGTTCAAAAATATTTACTAGGTGCATAACTTTTTACTCATAAATTCTCTATTTGACGAAGGTTTTTTATTACTGTACAGTGGTACAAATTACCTGATCCAGATGCGAAAAGGTACCCCTATTTAGTGTGCGCAGGGTTGCGTACATTCACAATTTAAAAATTAAAGTCTATGAAAAAAGCAAAGAAATTTATTCTCAAGCTGGCTTTTATGCTGATGCTTAAAGACGATCGTTTCTTAGGTGAAGCGCTTACGTATGATGATGTGCTATTAGTGCCTGGTTACAGCGAAGTTTTACCAGCTCAAGTTAGTGTGAGTACACGACTTACACGAAAAATTAAAATCAATACTCCGATTATCAGTGCCGCAATGGATACTATTACTGAAGCTGAGATGGGTATTGCAATGGCCCAAGAAGGTGGCATCGGTATTCTTCATAAGAATATGAGTATCGAAGCTCAAGCTGATGAAGTACGGAAAGTGAAGCGCTTTGAAAGCGGTATGGTTAGTGAACCATACACTTTACCGGATACTGCGTTAGTAAAGGAGGCTTATGCAATTATTACTCAAAGAAAAATTGGTGGCATTCCTATTCTTGATAAAAAAAGTAAATTAGTTGGCATCATTACTAGCCGCGATTTGCGTTTCGAAAAAAATATGAATCGTCCAGTGAGTGAAATCATGAAAAAAGGAGAAAATTTAATCACTACAGTTGGAGCTACCGATCTTAAGAAGGCGGAAGGAATTCTTCAAAAATATAAGATTGAAAAACTTCCTGTGGTTGATAAAAATTTCAAATTGATTGGCTTGATTACATACAAGGATATTACCAAAGTAAAATCAAATCCTTTCTCGACCAAAGACGAACGTGGTCGATTGCGGGTGGGTGCTGCTGTTGGTGTTACAGATGACACATTGCAGCGTGTAGAAGCTTTAGTTTCCGCTGAGGTAGATGTCATTGTTATTGATACGGCTCATGGCCATTCAAAAGGAGTGATTGATAAACTGAAGGAAGTTAAGAAAAAATTTCCTAAGTTGCAGGTTATCGTGGGAAATATCGCTACTGCTCAAGCTGCGCGTGATTTAGTAAATGCTGGTGCTGATGCAGTAAAGGTTGGTATTGGTCCCGGTTCTATTTGTACTACGCGTGTTATCGCCGGTGTCGGTGTGCCACAATTCTCTGCAGTTTATGCGGTAGCAGAGGCGCTTAAAGGAAGAGGTATTCCGGTTATTGCTGACGGAGGAATTCGTTTCTCCGGAGATATTGCAAAGGCGATTGCTGCTGGTGCTAGTACTGTGATGTTAGGGTCAATGCTTGCAGGTACTGAAGAATCTCCTGGTGAGACAATTATCTATGAAGGCAGGAAATTCAAAACCTACAGAGGTATGGGTTCTATTGAAGCAATGCGGGAAGGTTCTAAGGATCGGTATTTCCAACAAGATACTAAGGAAACAAAAAAATTAGTTCCTGAAGGAATTGTCGCAAGGGTGCCTGTCAAAGGCCATGTAGGAGAAGAACTTTACCAAATGGTTGGTGGACTTAAGGCGAGTATGGGTTATTGTGGTGCGAAAGATATCAGCGCTTTACAAGAAGCACAGTTTATCCGCATCACAACAGCTGGTGTTCGCGAAAGCCATCCGCATGATGTGACTATTGTAAAAGAAGCACCGAATTATAGCCGGTAATGAAAATCAATTCAGTTAAACCAAAATCTAAAAAAAGGAACGAAAATGAATAAACAAACTATTTTACCACCATCAATTATCGCCGTCATGGGCGGTCAGTGGGGTGATGAGGCTAAGGCGAAAATCGCCGAGTTCATTCTATCAATGATGATAATGCTTGGGTATGATATCGATTTGATATTCAGATACCAGGGTGGCCCGAATGCCGGGCATACACTCGAGGATATAGTATTACATCAGATTCCTGCAGGTATTCTCAATAGTGCAATGAAAAATCTCATGGGAGCTGGAATGGTAATTAATCCCATTGCAGCACGAAGTGAAATTAATTTGGTTTCCGGTAAGGCTCCAAATTTTAATCTCATGATTTCCAAGGGGGCTTTTTTAATTCTTCCAACTCATATTTATCTCGATATTGCCCGTT
>JAHFNN010000049.1:3181-6468 GCA_023267315.1 Candidatus Nomurabacteria bacterium
AAAGATGGGTAAAAAGAAAATTGGAAGCACTCAAAAGGGTATTACCCCGGCATACGAAGATAAGGCTGCAAAAAGAGGTATTCGTGTAGGAGATATTTTGCGACCTGGATTTAAGGACAAGTACGACGCTTTAGTTGAAAGACACGCCATTGAACTTAAGCAATTAGGTTTTGCGTATCCGGAACATTTCAGACAGATTGAAAGTGAATTCTTTTCTTCATGTGAGTACTTAGTGAAAACTTTTAAGATCGTCGATGATTTTACTATCATCAATGAATCATTACTAAAAGGTAAACACGTATTGGCTGAAGGTGCACAAGCTGGACTTCTGAATCTTACAACAGGGTATCCGTATTCCACGTCTTCCTATACTGGCAGTAATAGTATTTCTGCTCAGTTAGATATTCCATCACAGTGGATTAAAAGAGTGTTCGTGGTTGCGAAAGGGTATGCGACACGGGTAGGCTCAGGTCCATTTAACACTGAAGCTGGAGGAGTTGAATCCGCGATTTGGTGCGATACTAATACAATAGAGACTGAGACCAAGATGTATCCGTCTGAGAAACTTTTTGATAAAAATGGTTTCATCAAGTCATCGAATCCTTTTGAGATAGGTATTGGACTTCGTAGACAGGGAAAAGAGTATGGAGCTACCACTAAACGATTACGCAGATGTGGTTTCTTAGATCTTCCAGCGCTGAAGTATGTGTGCGCTCGCAATGGGGCAACTGACATTGCTCTTACGAAATCAGATGTACTATCTTGCTTGCATGAAGTACCGCTCTGTGTTGCCTATGAAGATGGTCATGGTGTGATTGTTGATTACGATCCTGACCGCACAGACATTATCCCGGTATATAAACAAATGCCGACGTGGTCTTCTTTGGAAAAAATGTCTTTTGAGGAGGAGTTCCCGCGTGAGTTTCTTCGCTACATTAACAAAGTGGAAGAAATTGTTGGTCTGCCGGTATCGATCGTTTCTACTGGTCCGCGCAGAGAACAAACTATTCTACGTAAATGTGCGATGGCAGCACTAGCTGCTTAGGATTGTGAAATTGTTCTTTAAGAAATGAAAGGTTTATACAGATGAGAATCTCTGTATAAACCTTTTTTTATTTGTGTTTGTGAAGAATTCGGGAATGGTATTTTCGAGGCTGATGAGATTTTATTTTTATAATTTGTGTTGGAAGATTATTTTCTTTGATAAAAATGCGTAGGATATTGGCGAGCACTTTTTGATCGTAACCCAAGGCGATGATGTCTGGTTTTATTTTTTTGATTACACTCCATGAGCCTTCACGGATATCACCAAGAATTATTTTTTGCCCTAGTAGTTCTTTTTTTAAATGAAGTATACGTTCACGTTCATTGAATTTTGGCAGCTTATTTTTTAATTTCTTCACGTTCTTATCACGAGCAACAACTACAATCAATGAGCCTAATTTCTGTGCTGATGTAAGTAGGTAGCGGTGGCCCGGATGTAATCCATCAAAGACTCCGAAAAGCATCACTTTCTTTCTCACTTCTTTTCGTGGGGTTTTTTGCAGCATAGTGTAATCCTACACCCAATTACTCTATATTGACAAATATGGATTTATAGGTATAATAAAATCAGATTTGAAATAATTAAACCATTTAAACTTACTCATATGAATAAAGTAACTTTCTTCGACTGCGCCGTCGGAATGACCATTATTAGTGTATTTTCTTTGATTGCCACTCACATTAGCTTGATCACAAAAAACCCTATGGAAGTCCCACTGATTGCCGATGTGGCCTTAGGGATAGCAATTTCCATTACTGTATTACTCTGGGGTCTGACACTCAGCCACCGAGCAGGTAGACCGCTCCGTTTCTATAACCAAAAGAAACAGCACTACTTGCTGACTACTTCAACGCTCTTCAACATATTTGCATGTGGATTAGTGTTTGGATTCTGGATCAGCCAATTACCACGTTTTGAAGATTTTGCGCTGTTCACTGACGTCACACCGAAATTGTTATTTTTTCTTACTAGTGCACTTTCGGGTATAGCATGGACGATAATTATTGTGTATGTTTTTCCAGGAAGAGAGTCTTCTATGCGTGTGATACAAAGTTCAAAATGGTAGTACTTCGATACTGTTTTTCTCGCGGGGTCATATGATCCCGCATTTTTTTATGCCCAAAATCGTGATACTATACGATTCATGGATTATTCTTCGTTTTCGGGAAAAGTCGTAAAAGGGAGGGGGTATGGAAGAAAAATTGGCTTTCCTACGGCGAATATTGATCGACGTAGTTTTGTTCGATTAGTAAAAAAACCGAAGGAGGGGATTTATGCAGGACATGTAGCTTTTACTTCTGGAATTGAGCATCCTGCAGCTATCGTTATTGGTCCAAAAGATGTGAAAGGATTACCTCATCTCGAAGCACATATTCTTGGATTTACTGGTAATCTATACGGTAAGCAACTGGTATTTCTTCCGAAAAAATTTATACGAGCGTTTAAAAAATATCCAACTGAAAAAGCACTCATCACCGCCATTGAAATCGATATTAAGAAAATTAAGAGTATTTTAAATAAATGAAAAAGTATTTAAGTGTAATCAATTTTGGAACTCTACTTGTGTTTTTTGCAGCTTTGCTGTGGGCGACAGATGCGCCGTTTCGAGTTCATTTGACGGCGAATCTCTCGAGTACGTTTATCGTTCTTGGAGAGCACTTTATTGATGTCTTAATCATCTTGCCGTTTTTCCTCATGAATCTTTCAAAACTTAAGAACCTCTCTCGAAAAGAATGGATCGCGGTGCTTTTGATTGGTGTTGGTGGTTCTGCGCTCGGTTCAGTGTTGTTTACTCAAGCATTTCATTATGTGAATCCATCGGTTGCAATTTTGCTCCAGAAACTTCAACCACTGATTGCTATTTTACTTGCGTCGCTTATCCTGCATGAAGTCCGCCCAAAACCATTTTGGCCGTACGCGATACTCGCACTTTTGGGTGCATATCTTGTGTCATTTCCGCACCTGATTCCACAGCTATTTCCTGGGGAGGTATTCAATCCAAATACGATTGGCGTCCTTTACGCCCTTGGTGCGGCAGTGCTCTGGGGTGCTTCTACAGTGCTCGGTAAAGTTGTATTGAAGAAAGTTGATTTTAAAGTGATGACATCCCTTCGTTTTATTACTGCATTTATTTTTCTCCTTATATTCTGGCGTGTAAGCGGTGACACAACATCAATCCACGCACTCACTCGGATGGATATTTTATTTATTATAATTATCGCTATTGTCTCGGGGGCAGTAT
>JAHFNN010000004.1 GCA_023267315.1 Candidatus Nomurabacteria bacterium
ATATACAAGAACTGTGCACTTTGATGCCGGTGATTATTATTTTGGTATCGATGCAGATGACGGGACTCGTGTATACCTAGATGAGGAGATGATCATTGATCAATGGGGGTTTGGTGCTGCAAACACAACTCACACGGTTACTGAAGGCAACCATACAATTACTGTGGAGTATTTTGAAAACGGGGGAGCAGCTCGTATTAATTTTACGTATCATCTTGCAACACCACCAAACACTACTCCATCAAATGTATACGAAAGTGCTGATACAGCAATGACGCCAGATAGTCCTGGAGATGAAGTTTCAACAGATAATATTAGCGCAAATGATGGTTCATATCTGACAACTGCGTTGTCTAATCAGGAGGGTGGGTATGATTCGCAGATTTTTAAGTTCTCTCCAAATTTCGAAGGTATAACGACTCCGCAATTTAATGCAAGCTGGTCTGGTCATGGTGCGACTCCAGAAGGAAAAAATGTATATCTTTCAATTTGGAATTTCACAACAGATGCATGGGATGCAATTACATCCAATCATTGTGGCATTGATTGTACTTTATCTGGACACAAGAGCGGTTCAGACTATAAAAATGGAGATGGCTTTTCGTGGCTTCTAGCAAAAGCTGATAGTACCTATGGTCCACCGGTGATCTCTAATATTACTGATCACGGCGGTCTATTGCCGATACAATGGGACACTGACTCCGAGTCAACTTCAATGCTTGCATACGATAATTTTTCGCACGAGAATTGGAATGAATACTCAGCTCATCTCAGTGACAACACAATGGTCACTTCGCACATAATAACTCCGTCACTTTCAAGTAGTGTCAGTCAATATTGGACAGGATTGGCAACTTCTGCTGACGGGTCTAAGGCCGCGGGTGTGACTGACTGTGGATATTTGTGGCAGACAACTGATGGAGGCGCAACATGGACGCAAAATAATGCTCTCGGGTCAGGGTGTTGGGCATCGGTTGCGATGTCTGCAAATGGGTCTGTAATAGCAGTGGGTACCTATGGTGGTACTATTCAGATTTCAATCGATGGAGGTTCAACATGGAGTGATAATATGGGCGCCTCAGGTAATGGTTATTGGTATGGTATCGCGATGTCTTCTGATGGGACACACATGGTTGCTGCTAATGAAAACTGGGGATACATATATACATCTACAGATACTGGTACGACTTGGTCTACAAATGAAAATTCTTCCGGCAGTCATATTTGGCAATCTGTCACATCTGATTCGACAGGATTAAAACTTGCTGCGGCGGATAGAAATAATGGGTATATTTATACATCAACCGATGGTGGAGTGACTTGGTCTACAAATGAAAATTCTTCTGGACAATATAACTGGTACTCAGTTGCGTCCTCTTCTGATGGATCTACATTATTTGCTGCTGCAAATTATGGGTATGTATATAAGTCTACTGATGGAGGTGTGAGTTGGAATCAAATTACAAGTGCTGGTCAGAGCTGGTGGAATACTGTTTCGGTTTCTGGAGATGGACAGAAGGTTGTTGCCGGAAGAAATTGTGGTGATTTATTTACTTCAACTGATGGTGGATCTACGTGGACTGATCATCCAATGAATGGATGCTGGTCAGCATCTGCTATTTCAACAGGAGGAGAAAAATTGTTTGGGTCAAAGTATTATGGAGACATTTGGGTTTCATCGAACTCTGGTACTGATTGGACTGATGAAACTGGACAGTTGTATTACTATCGTATTCGTTCTGCTAAAGAAGATGGTACATACGTAATCAGTGATGAACATACCTTCAGATTTGATGGTCAATCATCCTGTCCATTTATCTTCACAAATGACGGCAGTAAATATAATTACATTATTGATGCATCAAGTTCAGCGACACTTGGATCAGGACTTGATCCAACACTATGGAATGCAAATCCATTCTATAAAGACGGCGCTTATCCTAACCCTGAATCGTATGTAAAAATTCCACATGGTGCACTTGCTCCGATTACTGATGGGGGTGGAACTTATTACGATGTTAAAACAACGTTTGAATTGAACGAAGTGAACTATTACGATCAGGCTGCACTTAAGGTGATAGATCATAGTGCTGATGTAGATGTATATCCTGACTATCGAAATAACGGACAGATTCACACAATCAGTACCACTGCGCCTGCACCAGTGTGGGTTAAAGATCAGGATGGCAATGATGTAACTGATAAAATTGCTTCAAATGATAATGTGTACTGGCATAGCTCAAAACTTTTGAAGCCAAGTTACATCACTATGAAAGTATCAAATGATGAAACGACTCCGGCAAATTTGAAACTGGTCATTAAAAGAGGAAAGGAAGGACAATTTACTGGATCAACCGGCTCAGACAAACTTCAGTATAAAAATTCAAGCGGAGTGTTTGTTGATGTCCCTTCAAACAAAAATCCATTTTCAAGCACACGAGCTGGTGCACCAAAATCTTCTCGTAATCTTGCAAATACATATGGTGTAGATACAAAAGTGATCGATCTTTCCGGCCTTTCAATTAAAGATAATGAAATCAGACTCTCGGTTACAAACAATCAACTCCAGTGGGATATTGATTGGATTGCTATTGATACAAATCCTGACGAGGCTGTAACAGTGACAACACTTGCACCATCATATGCTGATCTTCACTTCCGTGGTGTCTCTGAAAAGGTTAAGACAAATCCAAGTGATCCGAATATGGCGATTACACAACCTGATTACAATCAAGTCATCAAAGATATTGGTATGGGACAGCCAATGCATGGAAATGCAACCAAATATGGCAATGTACTTCCACTGCTTACTACTGTTGATAATAAATTTGTGATTCCAGTCCAAGGTGATGAACTCTCACTTAAATATGATGTACCAGCTCAAACTCCAGGCACTGTACGAGACTTCATCTATAAGTCATGGGATTATCACAAATCATGGCATGCACCACTTGGTGATACGATCGATCCGCTCCCGTTCAACGAAATGACACGATTCCCATATAAGGAGAGTGAGGAGCATTATCCAACTGATGCAGATCATCAGGCATACCTTGATACCTACAACACTCGTGTGATCGATTGGGGAACAACTCAATTGCCACAAGTACACCACTCATTGAATACTGATATGGTATCGCTTAATATAAGTGAGTCTGGTGAGGCACCTATCTTGTCCGAGGTGACCTCGATACCTGGAAGTGTGCATGCTGCTGATGCAAAATATTATTTCTCGGTATCTGGTGACACGACAAACTATGAGTATTTGTTTGAGTCATGCGGTGCAACAGCAAGTGTTGACCCAATCAATCATATTGTCACATTCACAGATATTGTTGCAGGGCAGTCATATGGAAACTGTAACTTCCAGCTCCACTCTAATTCAGGTCCAGCATCAAATAATCTTCATATTGGAACATTCACCATAATTCCAACAGCAACGGGTGGTCCTGGAAATATCTATCATTTTGGTTGCATTGATTTCAAAGCGATCAATTATGATCAGTTTGCGGTCAGTGATCCATCACTATGTAAATATTCTGGCAATCAGTTTCCTCAAAATACTCCAACTGGTGATGATAAGCTTAAATGTGACACTCCACTTACACTGACAAAACCAATTCGTTTTGGTGCTAAAAATAATACCGACGATGTAAAATTACTTCAGAAATTCTTGAACACATACGAAGGGACTCACTTCAATGTTGATGGTGTCTACTCGAAAGATAATTTCAATGCAGTGGTGAAGTGGCAAGAGAAATACATGAGTGACATTCTAACACCACAGGGACTTACAAAAGGTACTGGATATGTGTATACATTCAGTTTGAAGAAAATAAAAGAAATTCAAAACGCATCATGTAAAAATAGTTCAACTTCTCCAACAAATACTGGTAGTTCGAACCAGACGACGTCTACTGGATTTAAATTCACACACACACTAAAGCGTGGCATGACTGATTCAGATGTCATACAACTTCAGAAATTCTTGAATACTAATGGCTTCACTGTTGCAACTTCAGGTGACGGAGCTCCAGGACATGAAGCATCATATTTTGGTGCTAAGACATATGCAGCACTCATTAAATTCCAAGAAGCGCATGCAGCTGATATCCTTACTCCTCAAGGTAAGAAAAACGGTAATGGTATTTTAGGCCCAGCAACAATGAAGTTCATAAATGGAATGTTGTAAGTATGTATATACTATTTTAATTACAAAAAATCCCACGTTTGAAAATGGTGGGATTTTTGCTATAGTTTTCGCATGTCACTATCTATTGGAATCGTAGGTCTCCCAAACGTCGGCAAATCGACGCTTTTTAATGCGCTTACTAAAAAAGGTGTGCCAGCTGAAAATTATCCGTTTTGTACGATCGATCCATCTGTCGGAATCGTTGCTGTTCCTGATGAACGCATTAAGAAATTGTCAGATTTTTCAAAATCGGCAAAAACGATCCCAGCCGCAATTGAGTTCGTTGATATTGCTGGACTCGTGGCAGGAGCTTCAAAAGGCGAAGGATTAGGGAATAAATTTTTGGCGAATATCCGCGAAACCGATGCAATTTTAGAGATTGTCAGACTATTTCCACTTGCAAGCGGTGGGCCTGGAGGAGCACCAGAAATTCTCCATGTCTACGGTAATATTGACCCGCTTCGTGATATCAAGGTTATCAATCTAGAGCTTATCCTTGCAGATTTGGAAACAGCGACAAAAAGACTGGTAAATATCGGCAAAGATTTACGCAAAGGTGATAAAGAGGCTGTCATTGAAGAGATCGCTCTTAAGAAAATCATCGAAGCACTTGAGGCCGAAAAAATGGTGAATAGTATCGTATTTGATGATAAAGAGCTTCCAAAAGTAAAACAATTAAATCTCCTAACCTTAAAGCCAATACTCTATGGTTTGAATAAACGTGCCGGTGCAAAAAATCTCGATGAAACAAATCCGGAAATTTTCAAAGAACTCACTGACTTTATTATTTCAACTGGTGCACGATATATTGTGCTTGATGCAAAGATTGAAGATGAGCTGAAAGATTTTGAAGGTGAAGAGAAAGATATGTTCCGCCGAGAAATGGGTGGAGAACACGATGGTATTAATGATTTGATTAGTGAAGGATATAAACTCTTGAATCTTGAAACCTACTTCACTACCGGTGAAGATGAAACTCGTGCATGGACGATTAAAAAGGGAAGTACCGCACCTATCGCCGGTATGGCAATCCATACTGATTTTAAAGATAAATTCATTCGTGCAGAAGTAGTATTTTGGAAAGATTTACTTGATGCGGGTTCATATGGAAACGCGCGCGCAAAAGGGCTTGTACGAACTGAGGGAAAGGAATATATCGTCAAAGACGGTGATGTGATTGAGTTTAAGATTTAATGTCGTACGATATTAAATTTTAAACTCAATCACCCAGCGATGGCCCTACTAAGGCCAGAGTCGGGTAAATTGAATTTAAGATTTAATAAAAAAAGAAAAGGCATCAATTTTATCAATTGGATGCCTTTATCATGAAGAGCCTAAGTGTTATTTTTTTAGAAATCTTCGCATATTGCCTAATACTGCATAAAATTCAGTTCTTGTAATTGCGTTACTTGCTGATTCAACACACCAATTTAAACCATTCTTTCTTAGAATAAATTCGGGTAAATTAATTACTCGTCCTGCTGTGTCGATATCGAATGGGGTAATTAAAAGGAGAGTTCCACGGTCATCTCTTCTTGGACTGATTCGGAATATAGAATGGTCCATATGGCGTTCAAAAAAACAATATGTTGTGTAGGAAACTAAAGACCTTATTGAATCAAGAAAAAATTCAGGTCTAGGTTCTTTACCCTTACACCAATCGGTTATTATTTTTGAATCACTGTCATCAGCACAAACCTTGAACGTACCATCAAGAATATTATCTTGTGCGTATACAATATTTACTGTTGTTAAAAGAAATAGGATAATTAGCTTTTTCATTAGGCCGTTGTTTTTACGTTTATTTCATACTACAATCTAATTTTGCGAATGTCAAAGCTCTATGGTAGAATGACGAAACAATGCAAGAACAATTTAAATTTTTTGAATCAAAAGATTGGAAATCATATGAACTCTTAGATACAGGAGATGGCCAGAAATTAGAACGTTTTGGTGATTTTATTTTTGTACGTCCAGAATCACAAGCGCTCTGGCCCAAAAAGTTTTCATCCAAAGAATGGGAGCGTGCTCACGGTACATTCATCTCTGGTGATGCCAGGAAAAAGGGTGCATGGAATTTACACGCGTCTATATCTCCACGATGGATTATGGAATACAAGCATTTGAAATTCTTCGTAGAACCGACGCCATTTCGCCATTTCGGTGTTTTTCCTGAGCAGGCAAATCACTGGGATCATGTGATGGATACAATAAAAA
>JAHFNN010000050.1 GCA_023267315.1 Candidatus Nomurabacteria bacterium
ATCACTTTCAAGTGCACGAAACAAGGCAAAGGATGGGGATATTAAAGAAGAAATGCATGGGATACAGGCGCAAATGGAATTGGTGGGAGGTGAGAGTGGTTTCGGAGTATACGCGGGTGCTTGTGGCTATGGTAACCTCGCTTCATTAACAGGAAGTTTCGCTGATCCACAAGTAAAAAATTTAATCGTTTCAATTACGAAGACTCATGGTGGAGTAGGAATGGAATGTAATTCAAATGGTAATGCATGGGCTGCCTCAGTGCAGTTAAATATTGCAGGTACTAGTCCTTATTGGTGTGTAGATAGTACTGGATATTCTGGATATGCAAAGAGTATTTATATGCTTGGTGATACTTTTTGTACACCATAACATATATGAATAAACGTAATCTCAAAAAAGGCTTTACTCTCATCGAACTCTTGGTCGTCATTGCAATTATCGGCATTTTGGCAGCTGTTGTACTTGCATCACTTTCAAGTGCACGATTGAAGGCCAAAGATGCGAACATTAAAGAGGAATTACATAATGTACAAAGTCAGATGGAAATCCTATTAGATCCATCTGTTGGATATCCGTCTGATTGTTGGGCAGATGATGCTGTTTCTAATCTTCTTTCGAATATAAAAGTGTTAATTTCCCTGCGTCCTGTTATTTGTAATTCAACACCAAGTGCATGGGCTGCAGCTGTAACATTAAATACTGGTGGCGTAAATTGGTGTGTAGATAGTACTGGATATTCTGGACCAATTGCGACAATGCTTGTTGATGGTGGGGCTACTGTGTGTACGCCATAAAGATAATTTTCCAGTACTGTCTTTTTATAATAAAAAGCGATACAATATACATATGAAAAATAATCTTAAAAAAGGATTTACTCTCATCGAGCTTCTCGTCGTCATTGCAATCATCGGACTTTTAGCAGCCGTGGTGCTTGCGTCACTCAATTCTTCGCGAGATAAGGCAAAAGATGGAAATACAAAATTAAGTCTTACGCAAGTTGGTGTACAGGCGGCACTTTATTACGACTTACATCGAGCATATAAAACTACTGGAACCGCTACTCCATCTGGTGTTTTGTGTGCGACTGGTGATGCTGTAGCTGATAAGTCTATTCCTGGCGTTGATGGTACTGTTTTTGATTTTACAGATCAGGTAACGGGACAGACGATGCAGCGTCTTCTTGAGGCAGTTAATGCTAATAAGCCAGCGTTGAGCACAATATCTCCAACATGTTACAGCGATGATAACGGATGGGCAATAACCTCAGAGCTTCGAACTTCGAGTAATATTTGGTGTGTAGATAGTACTGGATTTGCCAATTACGCAAAAGGAGTAAAGGATGGCGGTAGTAACAATCCTATCTGTGATCCACTTTAAAATAAAAAATACATAAACCCTCTCTGTTAATTTCAGAGGGGGTTTCTCGTTGCACACAGTAGCATAGCGTTTTGTAGTTTATATTTTGCTATACCCTATGAGATAGTAAGAAAATTATAAGCATAGTAATCCAATTCTTTATGATAAGGGAAATAGACATTTATACCTTGGTCTTCTGTATCTCACGGGGTATAATATAATCAATGTCAGGAATTTATGTCATCATTGCATTTCTTTTTGGAACTTTTATTGGAAGTTTTTTGGATGTCATAGTCTTTCGCCTAAACACCGGTCGAGGTATCGGTGGTCGTTCACATTGTATGACGTGTGGAAAAACACTGACACCCGGAGAACTTATTCCAGTAGTGAGTTATTGTGTGCAGAAAGGGAAGTGCCGTGTCTGTAAAGCTCGTATCTCATTCGAGAATCCATTGATGGAACTACTCACCGGAGCTACCTTCGCGCTTATATTTTGGAAGTTTCGTTTCTTTATTTTAAATTCTTATCCACATTACCAATGGGTCGTTCTCTACACCATTGTTATTTTTTCAATACTTCTTATTATTTTCTTTTACGATTTGAAACACAAGATAATTCCCAATAGTATGGTGTATCCGTTTATCATACTTTCTTTCTTCTCTCCGTTTATCTTTTCCTTTACTCATGTACTTTCGTATCAAATTGATTGGACAACGTATCTGTCGGGTATATTGGTCGCATTACCACTGTTTCTTCTGTGGCTCGTATCCTCTGGACGATGGATTGGTTTTGGTGACGTAAAGCTTGCACTTGGTTTGGGTTTTTTCTTAGGATTGTATTCTGGTATTGCTGCACTAATGATGTCGTTTTGGATCGGCGCAATAGCCAGTATCATTCTTCTCATCATAAAAGGGAAGAAATTCACCATGAAATCTGAAATTCCATTTGCGCCGTTTATCGTGATTGCACTTGCGATCGCATTTTTTGCTAGTATTGATGTATTTTCATTTGCACACTTGTTCTCATAAAAAGTACATGTTTATAAATAACTATAAAAAAATATTGGATCCTCTAAACGGAAGATGTATGCAGTCTGGTCTTACATTTATTGAACTTACAGTGGTTATTTCAATTATCGGAATTCTTGCTGGAATTATTTTATTTAACTACGGTAATTTCTCTGGAGGCATTTCAGTAGAGAACACTGCGCAAGAGGTTGCACTTTCAATCAATGAAGCACAACGATATGCGATTTCTGGCGCAGGGAATGGGCACTTTGGGTATAATCCGAATGATCAAACTGAAAAGCCAACATATGGAATTTATCTTGACCCAAAAACAGATTCGAAGAGTTATATTTTCTATAAAGATTTAAATGAAAATCGACAATATGATGATATTGGAGGAATTTGCCCTGGGAATAATTCTGGGAATGATTTATGTCAGGATATTGTCACAATAAACACAGGTGACTATATTTCAGGAATGAGTGGTGTTGATTTTGGAGGTAGTACTGTTGATCTTACAACCAGTGCGGTAGATGTTACTTTTCAACGTCCATATCCTGATGCAATAATTAAAGATAGAAATGGACAAAATTATGAACAGCTCACAATTGAGCTCACTTCTGGCAAGGGGGGGATTAAAAAAGATGTCATTATTTATTTTACTGGTCAGGTGCAGGTTGAAAATACGCCATAACTTTACATGAAAGAAAGAAATATAAAATCAAAGAAAGGCTTTACCTTGATTGAAATCATGATTGCGGTGGCAATTTTTGCCATTATTATGGTTATTGGAATAAGTGCCTTGCTCAACATTAACTCTGTACATAAGGTTAGTGAAAATGAACGTCAGCTTATGGATAACTTAAATTTCATGATGGAGGATCTATCGAGAAATATTCGTTTAGGGCATGCATACCACTGTGAACAGGATTTTCACTATGTGGTTTCCGTCGGCCAGGAGCCGGCTGATTGTGGTAATCGCTCCTTTTCACTTAGTTTTGTGAAAGTTGAAGGAGATGATACAGATCCAACCGGTGCCGGATATATCTTATATTCAATTGCTGACAACGGTGACGGGTGGAAATTGTATAAATCAGATAATGGAGGAGTGAGTGTAACACCATTTAGTATAACCCCGAAAGGTATAACGATAGATCCTACTAAGTCCGGTTTCATTGTTCATGGAACCACTAATGATGGAATAGACACTATTCAACCAACAGTTCTTATTAGTCTTTCGGGTACGATGGACTATAAGGGTATTGTTACTCCGTTTAGTTTGGAGACTGAGATAACCCAACGCGCTAATGATATTACACCGTAATAAATATGCAGAAAAAAATAAAAAATAGAATAATTTTCAAATACAATCGCGGCTTCACTCTTGTTGAAACGCTTGTTGCTCTCTCTATTTTTGCAGTAAGTATTACAGCGATGATTGTGGTCGTAGGTCGTGGTGTTGGCGCTACAACATATTCGAAAAATAAATTGGCTGCAAGTTTTCTTTCTCAAGAAGGAATAGAGCTTGTAAGATATATTAGAGACACGGAAGTACTCACATATCCAACACTGGAAGCTGGCTGGGATAATTTTAATACGTTATTTGTAGATGGTGCACGCTATATTGTAGATCCTCGGATTACTGCTGTTGGCGCTACTTCATTTGCTAATTTCATTACTCCATGTTCAGCGGGGATGGGGGTGCGTTTATGTGACCCAATGTTTTTTGATCCAGCCCCAAGCTTAACTGGTTCTATTTATACCTATGATAATTCATCTGGAACATTAACTGATTCAGGTTTTGCACGTGTTATTACTGTGGAGCGTATACAATTGCCGTACGACAAGACGGGTGGGTATGCGGGCAATAAGGTGACTTCAACTGTTTCTTGGGTTCAAAATGGAAATCCCTTCTCAGTTTCATCAAGTGAAATTTTATATGATTGGGATCTTGGTCAGTAAAAATATATGAAACGATTTAACAAAAATCAAAATAACAAAGGTATCGTAATATTGTTTGCCGTGGTTATCGCGGCAATTGTTCTTGCCATTACCTTGGGAATTACTAGTATCGCATTCAAAAGTATCCAACTCTCAACGTCCGCTCGTGATTCTCATTTTGCATATTTTGCAGCAGATGCAGCTGCTGAGTGCGGGCTTTATTATGACTTAAAGAATCCCGACGTGAGCGCTCGTCTTGCGGCTGCAAAGCAGGGTGACGGAGGTGGTGATGTGGTAATTAATTGCGGAGGTGCAACCTCCCCAGATATTACAGCTACTCCAACTGACGAAGTTTCTCCGGTAGTTTTTTTCAATTTCCAGTCGGGTGGTATGCCTGGATTTGATGTTGTGAATCACGATCTCGTAAGCGGTATTGATTATTCTTATTGTGCCGTTCTTCATATAACTAAGCATGTCCCAGTGCCACCTGATCTGCACGAAACTCAAATCGATGCTTATGGGTATAATGTGTCATGTGCTGTTCTTGATGCAAATAAAAATGTAATTAATCACAATATCGTTGAGCGCTATTTAAGAGTCTCTTATACAGAGTAAGCTGTTAAAAAACCTATATTTTCGCTACAATAGAGGCACCGAAACCCAGTAGGTCATTCTACTGAATGAGGTGTTTTTATGATGACCAAATCTGAAGCAAAAAAACGCATAGAGAAGCTCACAAAAGAGATTGAAAAACTCCGACACGAATACCATACACTCGATAATCCATCGGTAACTGATGCGGTGTATGATTCTTTGACGCGCGAACTTCGGAGTTTAGAAACAGAATATCCAGACTTAGCCGACCCAAATTCTCCCATCCATCGTGTAGGCGGAAAGCCGCTCGATAAATTCGTAAAAGTGACCCATGCTATTCGCATGCTCTCTTTAAACGATGCATTTTCAAAAGAAGAGGTGTTGGATTGGGAAAAGCGTATCAAAAAATTACTTCCTGAGAATACTGCTGTCGAATATTTTTGTGAATTGAAAATGGACGGACTGGCGGTTTCACTTATCTATGAAAATGGGGTTTTGGTCCGCGGTGCAACACGCGGGGATGGATTTATTGGCGAAGATATTACGCAAAATTTGAAGACATTACAAAGTATTCCGCTGACATTGAAAGCTCCGTACCCGGAATTCATAGAAGTGCGTGGTGAAGCACTGATGTCAAAGAACGTATTGGAGAAATTAAACAAGATTCAGGAAAAAGAAGGGAAACAACTTTTTGCAAATACTCGAAATGCTGCTGCAGGATCGCTTCGTCAATTGGATCCCAAGCTTGCTCGTGAGCGTGGTTTGGATTTTATGGCCTACGATATTCCGCAAGTTCGTGGCGTTGAATTTAAAACGCATTCAGAAAAACATGCATTTTTACGCAAGCTTGGTTTTGTGCTAGATACTCATGAGAAAATTGCTAAAACAACAGAAGATATTTTTTCATTCATATCTCAAGTAGAAAAAATACGCCCCAAATATCCATACGGTACTGACGGTGTGGTGGTATCTGTTGATAATCTCACACTTCAAGAGCGATTGGGCGTTGTTGGTAAGGCTCCGCGTTGGGCAGTTGCATTTAAGTATCCAGCAGAGAAAGCGACCACTATCGTGACGGACATTACGGTAAATGTTGGACGTACAGGCGTGCTGACACCACTTGCACATTTTCGACCAACGCTGGTTGCTGGATCTACTGTATCGAAGGCGACGTTGCACAATATGGATCAAATTGAGCGTTTAGGTATTCGTATTGGCGATACGGTAGTTATTCAAAAAGCTGGAGATGTTATTCCAGAAGTTGTGGAAGTATTGGAAAAAATGCGCACGGGTAAGGAGAAAAAATTTAGCATGCCTTCTGTTTGCCCTGTGTGTGGTGCGAAAGTGGAACAGCGAGTGGCAGAATCAAAAAAAGATTCCAGCGTGGCGTATTATTGTACGAATACAACGTGCTCGGCCAAAAATCGCCGCGGGATGCAGCA
>JAHFNN010000051.1 GCA_023267315.1 Candidatus Nomurabacteria bacterium
GGAGAATTACTTCCAAAATTTGACGATGCATGAGGCTTGTTAGATCAAATGCGTCATTCGTAAGCAGAATTTTTGCCTGTTCAAGACTTATTTCACAGCCGATTTTATTTGGCTTCCCTGTTTGATCCTGTGGTTCCCTGATAAAATACTGGCACAATTTTGAACCATCAACCTTGATTATTTCTTGCATCCATTTTCGATTCAAGACAAATAGTTCTCCTGTGCTTCTTCCATCATAGAGCATCCATTTTTCAGTCTTCGCTCCTTCATTATTTTTTAAAGCAGTGGTTGAAAAGAAATAGTTTATTATATTAGTTCCCTGGTATGGAACTTGCACTCCCCATTCGAGACGTTCTATCTTAATGTCATCAACAATATCTTCTATCTTCATACAGTTAGTTTTTAAAGTTCCGATGAATTATACAATTTTTTACGCAAAAGTAAAGAGCGGTTTGGCCTAGGCCAAACCGCTCTTTACTTTATATTTCTGTTGAATTTTACCGCGCAATATATGGAAGTAATCCCATATATCGAGCTCGCTTTACTGCAAGCGCAAGCTGTCGCTGATTCTTTGCAGTGACACCAGTACGCTTTTTGCCTACGATACGAGCATTCGGATTCAAGAACTTCTTGAGGACATCAAGGTCCTTATAATCAATATGCTTTATATTATTTGATGAGAAAAAATCTTGCTTCATAATTTAATTTAGAATGGAATATCTTCCGGATTCGACTCTTCTTCCGGATATTCAATAGTATCAATTTCAGAAGGGCCTGTGTCTTCTTTTATAGAAGCACCCTTCCCTTCACCTGCGAAACTTCCGGGAGCTCCACCTCCACGAGGTCCAAACTGGATTCGGTCTGCGACAACTTCGGTACGATATTTCTTCGTACCATCTTGTGCATCCCAGCTTCGTGTTTGCATTCGGCCTTCTACAAGAACCGAGGCACCCTTGCGCAAATACTGCGCTGCTGTTTCAGCCTGACGACCAAACACAACAACGTTGTGAAAGTCAGCTTGTTCTTTCTTTGCGCCGGTTTGGTCTTTCCAGACACGGTTTGTCGCAAGAGAAAATGAGGTGACTTTTATCCCCGAAGGGAGCGCGCGCATCTCAGGATCGCGTGTGAGATTTCCGATAATAATTGCTTTGTTTAGATACATACAAGTTTGTGTTTAGATTAATAATGTACGTTATGCGTGATCTTGTATCTGTACGGTGGGAAATGACTAGACTGCTGCCGCCATTTCATCAATCTTCTTATCAACTTCTTCTTTGTTGATTTCAACAGGAGCTTCTGATGATTCAGCAGCTGTCTGAGGACTCTTTCTCTTAGCGTATTCGCCTCGAGGAGAGAAGGTGCGACGAGATGCGAGCGTGTTCTCACGAACAGTCTTTATCAAGAGGAATCGAATGATCTCAGTTACTCGATCGAGTTCACTCTTCAATTTGATAACTGCTTCAGGTGATACTTCGAATTTCATCCATCCGAAATGCGCCTGTGAGAAAGTCTCGTTCTTGTTGTTGATGACTTTCTGCATGTCATATGCGAGAGGAATGTTCTTAGGAAATTCATCTGCAATGTGGATTCCCCCGACTGCATCAATCATGCTCTTCAACTTATTTACTTCAGCACCGAGCGTCTCTTCAGTGATTGTTGGGACCAACAAGTAGCCCAATTCATACACACGAGAAGCGACTGCTTCGTCTTTTACAATTTCTTCTTTTTTCTCCATAGAATGCTCATATTCTGTGACAAATATGAGTAAAATAAATCTTAATAATTCACTCTGCGTTATGGACCGAGGCGTCACAACTTCAGGGTTGTGACGAACGAGAGCACAAACAGAATAGCAGACAAAAAACCCAATGTCAATTCATACTTACAATAGTATTGACAATATCGATAATGTTTGTTATTATGCATGTAAATTTTTAAACCCAATCAGACAATGAAAAAATCAATGTTATTTGCATGTGCGCTTGTAGCGGTATCGCTCGCGCTCTTTACTACTTCTTGTAAAAAAGAAGCACCTACCCTCTCGTCTCAAAGCGAGGCCTGGGCACCTGAAGGATTTACTGTAATAAATGATGCTTCTCAAACTGATTTTCCGGGAGAAGTTGCAGTGAAAATTACCCAGCAAATCAGTAAAAAAAGCGGCGCTGCCTTCACCGGTATTGCTGATTGTAAAGAGCAACTTGCTCAGACAACAGTGCTCACATATGACAGTACAATGGTGAATATTGATGCAACAACTGCCTCAATTGGTGGATCTGCTTCGGGCCCGAATATCCCGCAAGGAACATTTAAATTGCTGCTTCAGCCGAATGTAGCAAGTTCCGGCGGAGGAAGTGCTAAGACCTTGTACGCGAATAAGATCTATAACCCATTGCCGAATGCTGCATATATTTATATTGTAGCTTATAAATATGGCACAAAAAAAAGCATCTGCGTTCAATCTTTCTTTGAAAGCGATGGCTGCGGTGGTAAATTAGGAACCACACAATATATCCCGCTGCAATAACATCAAAAGTTTGGTAAAAACGAAAGCGTCCCGTTTAAATAAATGGGGCGCTTTTTTCTTTATTCAATTTTCATTAGACCTTCCTATTCTTACTGCGCAGTCACACTAAAATTATCAGCCCAGTCATTATTAGATGGTGTACCAATCAAGAGTCCTGATAGACCCCCCGCATAGGCTGGGTCAGTATAAGTGAGATTAAGTGGTAAATCAGTAGTAGTAATATCGGTCTTCAAATCAAGAGAGAGTACTCCATTTACTGCAGTTACGGAAAGTATAAATGGCTGAGTACTATTTCCTGTATTGGTAATGGTGGTAGAACCTGGATTGGTGAGATAGTGGAAGGTTGTTGCTTTTCCAGAAACCGCATGAGCAATGTAGGCACGAGATGATCCACCAAATGATCTACACGCTGCGTAATATGTCGTGGTGTTCTGATACCCAAAAAGTACACAGAACTCAGTGGCAGAAGATGTAGCGGCACGTTGAAATGTTGCTTTTGTTTTTTGATTGATAAGACTTGAAGAAGGTACAACAATTTTACTCTTCACAGAACTCTTCGCAGCAAGAGTGTTGTTAAGTAGAGAGAAAGCACCTGAAATAGGTGTCCAAGAAGTAAGTCCTGTTGTTCGATTGAAATCATCAGAAAATGATGCACCATTCTGTATAACATCAGTAGTAACTGAAATACTTGTACTTCCCGCAGACGTATTACCTGCAGTATCTTTTGCTTTGACCACATATGTGTATGTAGTTGCAGGAGTAAGAGAAGCAATAGTGTATGTTGTGGCAGTAATAGCGGTAGCATTTAATGCAGTAGTTGAACCGTTCTGATATACAAAATATCCTAAAACTCCGGACCCTGTATCTGTTGAAGGATTCCATGCAAGAGAAACAGATGAACTTGTTTTTCCGCTAATAGTGACGGCTGTTGGAACTGTTGGTGCTGTTGTATCAGAAATATTTAGTGTAGTAAATGACTGCTCAGCAGATGTCGCCTTATTACCCGATGCATCTTTAGAGCTGACAACGAAATAATATTTCTTTGCAGCCGAAAGTCCGGTAAGAGTAGTCGTGTGCGATTTTGTCGGTGTTGTATTGAGTGAAGATGAAAGCGTATACGAACCGCTTGTTGTTCCATACAAAACTTGAGTATCAGCTAATTCATCAGTAGTCCATTTAACAATGACCCCAGTTGCAGTTATTGAAGTTGTAGTAATTGCAGAAATCGTTGGCGGTGTCGTGTCAGAGGCAGAAGTTGTTACCATAATCGCTGTTGATTGGAGAGACCAGTTACCGGCAGCATCACGTGCACGAACAGTGAATGAGTACTGCGTATTTGCAAGAAGATTTGTTGCTGTAAAAGTAGTTCCTGTAGCGACCCCGACTGACACACCATCTTGAAATACTTCATATCCTGTAACACCAGTATCGTCTGTTGAAGGCGACCAGGAAAGTGAGACACTAGTAGTTGTCTTATTTGGAGAAGTCAAATTTGCAGGAATTGACGGTGCGGTAGTATCAGCTCCAGACAAAGTAGTAAGCGAATATTCCGCACTCGTGCGAGAATTCCCAGTACTATCGTTTGAAACAACGACATAGTAATATTTTGTACTTGGAGAAAGTACAAGAGTGATACTATGCGAAGTCACCATATTAGGATCAGGAATTGCAGGATATAGTGTCGGATGAGAACCAGCACTAGTTCCGTAGAGAATTTGGGAAGTTGATGGTTCGTCTGTGGTCCATGTGATCTTTGCACCAGATGAATTTACATTTGAGACAGTAACTGCTGAGATGACAGGAGGAGTTGTATCAGTTGTTCCAGCAAGAGTCGTTGCGGTCACTGTATCAGCAACACCATTAAATCCAGCATACGCAGAGTAATTTCCAGCATTATCAACAGCTTTCACTGTGAATGAATACGTGGTACTTGGAGTAAGGCCAGTGACATTGAATAGGCACATAGTACCTGTTTCAGGTACTGTAACCATTGGAGTGGTACTTCCATTTGCATAAACGGCATACCCATACAAACCAGAACCACCCGTTTCGTCTACCGAACCACTACATTTGAGAGGAATTGAATTAGAAGTAATCTGATACGAGGTTCCATAGTCTGAACCTATTTTGAGATAATAAGGATCACTTGGCGGAGTCTTATCACTTGAGGTAGATGTAGTAACTGAAATACTATTACTATCTGCTGAATAATTTCCAGCACCATCGACAGCCTTTACCGTAAATGAATAAGTGGTATTAAACGAGAGACCACTCACCATGTATGTAGTACCTGTGATGAGGCTACTTATAGGATTACTACCCCCATTTTGATAGACATAATATCCAGAAAGACCAGAGCCACCAGTATCCGTCGATGGATTCCATGAAAGATTTACACTGCTTGCTGATTTACTTGGAGAAGTAAAACCGGTAGGGACTGATGGAGGATTTGAATCACCTGCGAGAGTGGTAACAGAAAGTGCAGAAGATTGTCCTGACCAATTATTATTCCCATCACGAGCACGAACCGTAAATGAATATTGAGTACTCGAAGTAAGACCTGTCACTTGATAATTTGTAGCAGAAGAAACTCCGGCCGATACTCCATTTTTAAATATTTCATATCCAGCGACACCAACATTATCTGTTGAAGCACTCCAAGAAAGATTTACTGTGGTGACAGCCTTAGCAGGCGATGTCAGTCCTGTTGGAACAGAAGGAGCTGTTTTATCATTTGGATCTACGGGAGTTGCTAAGAAAGATTGCTCGTCAGAATAACTTTCATGACCCGCACTATCCCATGAATACACTCGGTAAAAATAAGTCGTCCCAGGAACAATATTAGGTTGAATCTTATGACTAGTAACGTAACCTCCGCCATCTAAAATATTATATCCATCACTACTAAAATAATTATTACTACTGGTACCCCTCGAGAGTCCATCAGTGGATGGCACGAGTGTGTTCCATGAAATTACAGCATCTTTGTTTGTAATATTCGAAACGGTAACATTTGATATACCAATCAAAGGATCGCTAGGGTGCATTAAATACGCCGCTGTTCCAGAAAACGGAGCAAGAGCATTAGAAACAAGCTCTTCTAGGTTGAAGCTGTAATTGTACTGATTTGCGTTAATTGTAGTTGAAAAAGTCTTGCTTGCACTTTCTCCTGGTGCAAGAGGGCCGATGGTAAATGGAGCATGCTGAACTATTCCACCATACGCGTATCTAGGCTTAACCACAAAACTCGCATTAGGACAACCAGCAAGATCATTATTCGTAACAGTGATAGTGCCAGTAAAAGTACTATTTTGATTTACCGCAAAAGTTGAAACAGCAGGAGAAATAGTCACTGATGGATTTTTTGAACAAACAGTTTTTATATCAACATGAATAACTGCTCCATTTGTTGAGTCAGCTGAAACAACTTTAAAAGTTGACCCAGACTCAGGGTCAGTATACGTCTGACCCACAAGAAGAGCTGCGTCGTTATAGGCATATGTCGAAGCTGTAGTATCAAGGAGGAATGGATCAGCATTATCGTTTCCAGATCCACTACCCTCAGCAAGATGCACAAAGACTCCATTTATACCCGGATCGAGACCCAACCCCGCACGATACTCAAGATAAAGAGTATGCGCGATGTTAGGCATATGATATACAAGCGCTTTTGAATCAAGATTCTGACTTTCGTATGGTTTAATCACATAATCACCCGTTCCAGTGACCGCAGTCATTGCTGG
>JAHFNN010000052.1 GCA_023267315.1 Candidatus Nomurabacteria bacterium
TCCAGGGTCAGGCAACATTGCCACTTCTCGATAAGATTCGTCCGGGGGATATTGTGGTGCTCGAGCTTGATTCGTGGCAGCTTCAAGGATTTGGAGAACGAAAGATTTCACCGCATGTCGCTGTGTTTACGAATTTCATGGATGATCATTTAAATTACTACAAAGGAGATAAAGAAAAATATCTTTTGGATAAGGCACAAATATTTCTGCATCAAACAGCCACTGATTTTTTGATACTGGGTGAAGATATTTACGATATGATTTCCGAGAAATTTGGAAAACAAATTCATGCACAAGTGACGAAGGGACTTCGTACGGATGTGCATAGTGATTGGCATGTGGCTTTGCCGGGAGATCATAATAGAGCAAATGCAGCCTTAGCGATTGCGGCACTGCGTGTATTGCATGCAGATACACGTGTTGCGCACGAAGTACTTGAAACCTTCGCCGGTGTTCCTGGTCGTCTTGAAAAAGTACGAGAATTAAATGGCGTCACTATTTATAATGATACGACGGCAACAACTCCTGATGCGACACTCGCGGGGCTTAAGGCGATTGCAAAAGGTAAGAATGTGGTGCTCATTATGGGTGGTACTGATAAGGGACTCGAGATGGAAAAATTGACGAGCGAAGTGTATAAATATGTGCATGCAGTAGTATTGCTTGCTGGTAATGGTACAACGCGGGTAGAGCATGATTTTGATGCGTATCCGACCATTGATGTGCAGAAGGCTGGAACACTCAAGGAAGCACTCGCACGAGCGACATTGCTTGCAAAAGAAGGTGATAGTATCCTTTTTAGTCCCGCGTTCGCATCTTTTGGAATGTTTAAGAACGAATATGATCGCGGTGATGCATTTAATGAATTGGTGAAGAATTTATAAAATGGAATTAATTGAACAACTAAAAAGTATCGTTACCGAGCGATCAAAAAATCCGTCTTTCTTACATCATGACTGGTTTGTTGATTTACATTTGAGTATCGTTGAAAAAATAGCACTTGAGCTCTGTGATGTGTATACAGATGCTGATAGGGATATTGTTCGAGCGTTGGTCTGGGTGCATGATTATGGAAAAATTTTGGATATGAACAAAGAGCACGAACTCAATCATGCATCAAAGGAACTTCTTAAGGATCTTGGATTTAGTCAGCTATTTACAGAAACCGTGGGGCATTATCTTGAAGTAATGGAAAGCAAAATGGAGGTTGATTTACATGGTGCACCAATTGAGGTTAAAATTGTCTCATCAGCAGATGCCGCCGCGCATATGATTGGTCCATTTTTTTCAATTTACTGGAAGGAATTTAATACTAAAAGTATTAAAGAACTAATGGAAGCAGGAAGGGTAAAGCTTGCAAAGGATTGGGATAGAAAAATAGTGTTGCCTGAGGTTAAAGAAGCTTTCCAAGGACGACACGATTATTTACTTGAACAAAATGGGGATTTTCCTAATAAATTTTTAAATTAAAATGGATATCGATATATCAAAAATAAATAAAGTGTACTTTGTCGGCATTGGCGGGATTGGTGTTTCTGCTGTAGCACGCATGATGCTGTATGAAGGAAAAGTTGTCTGTGGTTCTGATATGAGCCAGTCTATGATAACAGATGAACTTGAAAAAGCTGGCGCACGAATCGATATTGGGCAGAGTATTGATTTTATTGACTCTGACATTGACCTTATCATTTATACCATCGCTATTTCAGAATTTGATAAACCACTTTTTGATGCAATTAAAAATTTTGGGGTTCCTGCAATTTCATACCCAGAAGCATTGGAAATAATTTCAAAAGATAAATTTACGATTGCCGTATCAGGTACTCATGGTAAGACAACCACGACTGCGATGATTGCACACGCGATGATCGAGCTCGGTATGGACCCCACGGTGATTGTGGGATCTATGATGATTGGAGCTCAGAGTAATTTTATCGCGGGTAATAGTAAGTATTTTGTTGTTGAAGCATGTGAGTATCGACGATCATTCCTGCATTTGAATCCAAAGATCTTAGTGATTACCAACATTGATGAAGATCATTTGGATTATTATAAAGATCTTACCGATATCGAAAAAGCATTCGGTGAGATGGCAGAAAAGATTCCAGAAGATGGCTACCTTGTTTGTAATAAAGAAAATTATAAACTCACGAATCCTATTGCAAAATGTCGTGGAGCAGTCGTCGATTATACTAAAGATATACTACATATCCCAATTGAATTTCCGGGTGATCACAATCAAGAAAATGCGCACGCAGCAGTTTCAGTTTTACACCTTCTGGGTATTGGAAAGGACGCTGCTCGAGACGCGGTTAAAAGTTTCCGTGGGACATGGCGCCGGTTTGAATACAAAGGTAAACTTCGTAGAGATGGAGGCGCTGACCTGTTTGATGATTATGCACATCATCCAACAGAAATACGCGCGCTTGTATCAGGTGCGCGGGAATTTTATCCAGATAAAATCATTACTGTTGTATTTCAGCCACATCTATTTAGTCGTACGAAATCGTTACTTCATAGTTTTACTACAGCTTTTGAGGGTGTAAACAGAGTGATTCTTGCACCAATCTATCCAGCACGTGAGGCATTTGATCCTTCAATTTCTTCTGACATGTTGGCGACAGAGATAAGAAAGAGTAGTAATATCGAGACGCATTCATTTAAAAACTTTGAAGAGATAGCACATTTTCTTGTGCGTAATACAAAAGAAGGAGAAATTGTCATCACCGTCGGTGCTGGGGATATCAGTGAGTTTCCGGCATTTATGAAAGAATATCAGCCATAATTTATTTCTATGAAGAAAAAAACACAAATAATAATATTAGCAGCAGGACTTGGTAAGCGCATGAATGCTCCGGTACCTAAAGTACTTGTCGAATTTCGTGGCCGACCAATTATTACCTATATTTTGGATGCGGTAAAAGAGTCTGGCGTCTGTGACACTCCGGTAATAGTGGTAGGTAAGATGGCTGACATGGTCAAAGAGGCGCTTGGAGACAAGTACATATATGCATTTCAAAAAGAACAGCTTGGTACCGCCAATGCAGTGGAGTGCGCTAAAGAGGTGACACCGCATGATGCAGAGAATATTTTAGTACTCTATGGTGATCAGCCAAGTATTACTGCAAAATTGATTCACAACATGATTGATACGCATGAAAAAGAAGGTACGGTACTTACAATGGCAACAGTGACGGTGCCAGACTTTGAAGGATGGCGACAAATGTTCTTGGATTTTTCGCGTATCATTCGTGATGAAAATGGTGTAATCATCAATAATGTAGAAAAAAAAGATCAGACAGAAGAACAGAAAAAAATAAAGGAAGTAAATCCAGCACTCATGATATTTGATGCAAAATGGATGTGGAAGAATATCTCGAATATAAAAAATGAAAATGTCGCCGGAGAATACTATTTGACGGATCTTATCCAACTTGCGTTCAAAGAAGGGGAGCGAATTGCAACAGTCCCTATCCGTCCCGAAGAGGCACTCGGAATTAACTCCAAAGAGCATATTGAGCTTCTGGATGATCTAGTGTAGTTTTTTTAGTAAATAATTTCCGTAAATAAGAAAGCGGTCGTTTTCTTATTTACGGATTTAAAAACCCTTTAAAATAAAGGGTTTTTAAAGTTGACAAATTACATATATCTTATATAATATAACAAAATTTTAAACCCCAAATTATATATGAAAAAGTTCCTTAGAATTACATCGTTCAGTTTATCTTTACTGCTTCTTATTTTCTGTATTGTTAAGTATCACTTTGGTCAGGTGCCACGGCTATCTCTAAATGATATCAGTGTCCTTTTTTCCAAAATAGCATACATAACTTTCGGAGCAGGTGTTGCGCTAATTTTTGTAGCTGATATTCCTTTCTTTTTTAAAGAATCAAAAGAGAGGATTGAGCTGGTTTTTAGATGGGCAACTATTTTCTTGTTCTTGATAGCAACCGGCATGTTCATATTTCTTGTAAGTATTGAACCAGTACATCTACAAGGTTTTAGTTTACTCATCGTGTTCACAGCATTTTCTGTAATGAGCACTCGAATCTTTTCGGAGATTGGTGTATAGGTAAAGATGAAACATCAAGAGACGCGCGATAGGGAATTTAGTTTCCTCATTGCGCGTTTTTATTTTTTAGATAGAAATTAGCAGGCTCGGCTATTTTGTCTTAAGTTCAAGATATAGATTCTCGAGTGCTTTTACTGCGTCACCGGCTGCGATGTTATTTTGATGATAGAGGCCGTTTGTAGCATCTCCAGCCGCCCAGATACCAAGTACTGAGGTCTTTTGAGTCATTGGATCAGTTACGATTTTCTTATTCGCATCAAGGGTTACTAATCCCTCTGCAAATCCAGTGTTTGGGATTTGGCCGATTTCAACAAAGATGCCAGTAACAGGGAGTGTCTCTGTTGTACCTTCTTTTGTTTTGTAGATTATTCCATTTGCAAATTTATCACCGGTCACTTCGAGTATTTCTACGCCAGTGAGTGCTTTCATTTTTGGATTTGCTAAGACCGCATCGACAGTAATTTTGTCTGCTTTAAATGTATCGCTTCGGTGAAGCAATGTGACACTTTTACAATAGGCGAGCAGTTGCGCAGCTGTTTCTAATGCAGCATTTCCGCCACCAATAACCGCGACGTCTTGGTCAGCGAAAATTGGTCCATCACAGGATGCACAATATGTGAGACCTTTGTGCTCGAATAGCTCAGCATTTTTTGCAGGAAGTTTGCGTCGTCCAGATCCGGTAGTAATGAGGACTGTTTTTGATTCGTATGACTTTCCGCTTTCAGTGGTTACCATAAAATGAAACGGACCTTTTTGTTCTAATTTTGTGACACGTTCACCTTCTGCTACATCCAAGAATTCACCTTTGTATTCCATGACGTGCTCACGAAGGGCGATTGCGAGATCTGCTCCAGCAATTTCCTTAGTCCCAATCCAGTTTTTAATACCAAAAGAATCAGTCGATTGTCCACCGAATGTTTGCGCAATGAGCAGTGTTTTTAATCGTTTACGAGCGGCATAGACAGCTCCTGCTGCACCAGCTGGTCCTCCACCCAAAATTATAAGATCGTATAACATGAGTGTCATTATACTATCCATGGCAAGATTTCCAAAATAAAGACCCCGGCGATTGCCGAGGTCTTTATTTTATAGTCTATTTCTTTCTTCGGAGGAATGCAGGGACTGCACTCCAGTCATCCATGTCATCATCGTCAATGATTGTTTCGATTTCAGGTTTCTTTTCTTTATCGATTTTTTCGACTTTTTTGACGTATTCGGTCGGAAGTGAATTGTGGATTTCTTTCTTTTCTTCTTTTGTAAAAATTGGTGGAGGGGTTGTCGCTGCTGTTGGGGTTACTTGTTGTGGTGTAGTTGTCTGTTGTCCTTGGAAGAGGCTCTTCTTTGGAGAATCAGTAGGGAATCCAGAAGCGATCACGGTCACTTTCATTTCACCTTTCTTCAAGCGCTCATCTTTGATCGTTCCAAAGATAACTTTCGCTTCTTTGTCGATTGATTCGGTAATGATTTTTGCTGCTTCTTGGATTTCCAAGATTCCTAGATCATCGCCACCTGAGATTGCAAAGAGTACACCTTTTGCACCGTTGATTGAGAGATCGAGGAGTGGGGAATTGATAGCTTCGGTCGCTGCTTTGCGAGCTCGATCTTCACCAGAGCCAGTACCGATACCCATAAGGGCTGATCCTGCATCTGACATAACTGCCTTGATATCAGCGAAGTCTACGTTGATGATACCTGGGGTGGTAATGAGGTCTGAGATACCCTCTACTGCTTGGCGAAGCACTTCATCACACATTGCGAATGCTTGTTTGAATCCTGTTTCTTTGCTTGCAATAGAAAGAAGACGATCGTTTGGAATGACGATGATTGCATCAACTTC
>JAHFNN010000053.1 GCA_023267315.1 Candidatus Nomurabacteria bacterium
AGGCTTATACTTGCCATTTTTTATGTTTTTTGCTACTATGCCAACCACATGTTAGCAATTCGATTACAACGAATAGGCCGCAAGAACGAAGCGCATTTCCGCGTCGTTTTGACCGATTCTAAAAATAGCGCTAAAAGCGGTAAATTTCTAGAGATTTTAGGCACCTACAATCCGAAGATGGGTAAGGTTGACCTCAAGGCTGATCGTATCAAACACTGGATGGACTTTGGTGCAAAACCATCAGCAACACTTCATAATTTCATGGTAAGCAATAAAATGCTCGACGGAAAGAAGAAGAATGTTCTCTCTAAGAAAGCTCCAACAAAGAAACGAAAAGAACTCAAAGCAGGAAAATAAAAATCGCCCACAAGGCGATTTTTATTTTGACACGTATAACTTAATATCATATACTATTTTTAGCAGTAATTCGGTCGAAACACTGCAGAAAGAATTAGAAATAGACAGAACATTACAATTATGATGGAAGATCAAGTATTTCTCGAATACGTCGTTAAGGCATTGGTAGACAATCCAAACGATGTGAAGATCAACCGTACTGTTGACGAAATGGGTGTATTGATTACACTCTCAGTCAACCCAGCTGATATGGGTAAAATCATCGGTCGCCAAGGCAATACCGCTAAAGCTATCCGAACATTACTCCGTGTCATCGGTATGAAGAACAATGCGCGCGTTAATTTGAAAATTAACGAACCAGAAGGTGGCCGACAGGATATGCCATCGAGTGCATCGTCTCAGACGGTGGATCAGGCAATGGAAGACCTTAAAGGAATCTAAATTTAAAAAACAAAAACCCCGACAAACGTCGGGGTTTTTGTTTGCCAGATATCCTGTGATTTCGTACTATATATCTATATGCGTGATGTTACTCTCTGTTTTTGTATGAAGGAAAATAAAGTCCTCCTTTCTAAAAAGAAGCGCAGTTTTGGCGGGGGAAAGTGGAATGGCTATGGTGGTAAGTGTGAGCCTGGAGAAGCGATCGAACAAAGTCTTGTCCGAGAAATTCGCGAAGAAGCTGACATCAGTGTCTCAGAAAAAGATTTGGAAAAAATAGGTACGATTGATTTTTATTTTGATGATAAAGCAGAGTGGAATCAACGAGCTCATGTGTATCGGTTGTTTATGTGGGATGGCGAGCCAAAAGAGACTGAAGAGATGGAGCAGCCTGAATGGTTTCGATATTCAGAAATTCCCTGGCATGAAATGTGGGCAGGGGATGATGAGTGGATTCCATATGTGTTACGCGGAGAATATTTTGAGGGTGTTGTTCATTTTGTAGAAGAAGGAAAGAAAATCGCAAGTATTGATTTACAGAAGGCTTTATAGTAGGTTTTGATCATGCACTTCCATATAATCACATTATTTCCTGAGAGTTTTGATTCATATCTAAATGAGTCTATTTTGGCGCGGGCAATAAAAGAGAAAAAAATAAAAGTATCATTTTACAATCCACGTGATTTTGTTACGGGGAAATATAAGAAGGTTTGGCCAGACGGGAATGTCTCGAAAATCGTAGACGATCGTCCATATGGCGGTGGTCCAGGTATGATCATTCGAGCAGAGCCAGTACTTAAGGCGGTGGAAAAAGCACTTAAAAAAATAGGGGAGAAGAAATATAAAATCATTAATTTTGTCCCATCTGGAACTAAATTTACCACTGAATATGCAAAGAAGGCTGTCAAAAAATACACTGATATTATAATGCTCTCTGGCCGCTATGAAGGTATTGATGCTCGGGTAGAGAAGATACTGAAAGCTGAGCCACTTTCGATTGGCGACTATGTGCTGACAGGAGGGGAATTACCAGCGATGGTTTTAATTGATTCTATGTCACGTCAGATTCCTGGAGTGCTCGGTAAGTTTGAATCACTCGAAGAAGAGCGGGTATCATCTGCAGAATTTTACACACGACCGGAAGTTTTGGAATGGAAAGGCAAAAAGCATAAAGTACCAAAGATTCTACTCTCCGGTGATCACAAAAAAATAGAAGAATGGAAAAAAGGAAAATAAAAAAGGCAATTTAATTTAATTAAATTGCCTTCTTCTTTTCTTTGGAACTAATTACAATACTAAAAGAACATTCTGGATTTCTTTTGGAGTAAGAACAGGGAGTTCTTTAGGAGCACCAGGTTTCTTTTGTAGATAGAAACAAGAAAATCCAATTTCAAAGTTGCCGTCAGAATGTCCTATTTGATATTTAAAATCAAAAACATCGAGATAGTTACGTTCTATCATAGAGCACCACCGACTAAAAAGAGGATTAAGTTTCATTGGCGATTGAACAATCATAAGACCATTATCGCTAAGAAGCCGGTACCAATTCCTCAGAATGCTACTTACTGTGTAGGGTTCTGGGGGAACTAATTCAAGCCCTCTTCCCATGCGCTCAAGAATAAGATCCACTTTTCTTCCAGTCAGCCATGTATTAATTGACTGATATGTTGAAGGGTTGAAAAGGTCATCCTCAATTAGTAAATGCTGGTGAGGCATAGGCATTTTTGAACCTTCTAAATCATGGTCAAAAAGAGTTATTGCTGCAGATTTTTCAATAAAACCCTGGCTAAACCCTTTAAACAAACTTCTTCCAACTCCGCCGAACTCGATAGCGACTATGCCACGGTTGGGGTACATTTTCTTCTCAATGAATTTTCGGAGAGAACGTGTATTTGTTAGTTTGGAGAACGTGCTATGAAGGCTGTTAGGTCCATCAATAGGAGAATCAAGCCATATATAGTGTTCCTCCTCTTGTATCTTTTTTAAACCTTCCTTTTTAAATTTGTTTGTGACTTGTTCTCTTAATTTTAGAATCTCGCGACGATTATTTCCGCCTAGTTCTGAGCATGGTACGAGTATGATTTCCTCGATAGTGATATTGACATTAAACATATTTCCTGTTTTTAAATTTATGATGATTATACATATCTTTAGAACATTGACAAGTCTATATAGATAGTATATACTCTCTCCCGATTGACTAGATTGAGTTTTGGCAGTATTCAATCATCTCTATTATTAGCAGTAATACGACGGTATTTTGCTAGAAAAAAATAATATAACGTTTATATAAGCCTTTATATATAGGGTACGTTTCTGTATCTGTCTTTTTATTTTTTGTCGGGAAAAATAAAAATTCCACCGTATATTTTTTTCTAAAAAGTTTTTATGATGCATACACCAATGCGTGAGAAGAAGTACTTTTCGAAGTACAAGAAGCCACTGGTCGAATTTCCAAGTCTTTTGGAAACTCAAGTCAATTCCTTCACTTGGTTCGTGGAGCAAGGACTTAAAGAAGTATTCAAAGAATTTTCTGCCATCTCTGACTATTCAGAGAAGAAGTTTCAACTTGAATTCACTTCATTTTCAATTACTGAACCAAAATATGATGAGCACTATGCAAAGGTAAACAAGCTCTCATATGAAGCTCAGCTTAAAGCTCGAGTAAAACTTACAAATAAAACATTGGGCACCGTCAAAGAGCAGGAAATATTCATGACGGATATTCCGCTTATGACCAACCACGGAACGTTCATCATCAATGGTGTTGAACGTGTCATTGTCGCACAGCTTGCACGAAGCTTCGGTGTCTTTTTCCCAGATCAAGAAATCAAAGGAAAGCGTTTCTTCGGTGCTAAAATAATTCCAGCTCGTGGTGTCTGGATTGAAATAGAATCTGACTCAGATGGCGTACTCTATGTCCGCATCGACAAAAAGCGAAAGTTCCCGATAACTTCGCTTCTTCGTGTTTTGGGTCTTTCGACGAATGAGATGATTGAAGGAGCATTCTCAACTCCTGAAGAAAAGAAGAGTATTGCATTGGCACTTGAAAAGGATACTGCTAAGGATCTCCAAAGTGCATATCTTGAAATCTATAAGCGACTTCGCGATGGCGATCTTGCGACACCTGAAAATGCTCGTGATTTCATCAATTCTATTTTCTCAGCTGAACGCTATGACCTTTCTCCAGTTGGACGATTCCGATTCAACAAGCGTTTTGATAAGGATATGGGTGATAAAGAAATGGCTCGCCGCACTATCTCTAAAGATGATTTGGTAGCAATTGTTTCAAATGTCATTTCATTGAACAACACTCCAAACGCAAAGGCAGATGATATCGACCACTTGGGTCAACGCCGTGTTCGTTACGTGGGTGAAATGCTTCAACAGAAATTCCGCGTGGGTATGACACAGATAAAGCGAAACATTCAAGATCGTATGTCGACTATCGATGTATCGATTGCAATGCCAATCCAAATCGTGAACCAACGACCACTCCAAGCTCGCGTAAAAGAATTTTTCACTACCAACCAGCTCTCACAATTTATGAGTCAGGAAAACATCTTGGCGGAAGTTGAGCACTTGCGTATTCTCTCAGCACTTGGTCCAGGGGGACTTACTCGTGAACGTGCAGGTCTTGAAGTGCGTGACGTGCATACATCCCACTACGGTCGTGTATGTCCGATCCACACTCCAGAAGGTCCAAACATCGGTCTTATTCTTCACCTTTCTACCTACGCTCGGGTGAATGAATTCGGCATCATTGAAACTCCATACATTAAAGTAAAGAACGGCAAAATCACTGGTGAGGTGGTGTACTTGAACGCGCTTGAAGAAGAAAAGTACAACATCGCGCATGCGGGTGTTCTCTATGATGAAAAAGGTCATCTTATTGATGAATCTGTTGAAGCTCGTATCAAGACCGAACCTGGATTTGCTCCACGTGAGGATATTGATTTCATCGACGTTGCAACAAACCAAGCATTTTCAATCGCAACATCCATGGTGCCATTCTTGGAACACGATGACGCATCTCGTGCACTCATGGGATCAAACATGCAGAAGCAGGCATTACCATGTATCGTTCCAGAAGCTCCACTCGTCGCAACTGGTATGGAAGAAACAGCATCTCGTGATTCTGGCCGTACGGTTATTTCTCATGAAGACGGTGTGATTACCTATGTGGATGGAAAGAAAATTGTGCTTACGGGTAGTCGCAGTGGAAAGGAAACAACATTCAATCTCGTAAACTTCTCACGAACGAACAACTTCTCAGCATTCCACCAGCGTCCAATTGTCGCCTTGAATCAAAAGGTGAAGAAGGGAGATGTGTTGGCTGATACCTCAACAACCGATAATGGTCAGATTGCATTGGGACAAAATGCGCTCGTTGCATTCATGTCATGGTCTGGTCAGAACTACGAAGACGCGATTATTCTTTCTGAACGTCTCGTAAAGAAAAGTAAATTTACCTCGATTCACGTTGAAGAATTCGTCTGTATCGTTCGCGACACCAAACTTGGGCCTGAAATCACTACTCGTGATATTCCAAACGTTGGAGAAACCAAACTCAAAGACTTGGATGAAGAAGGTGTTGTCCGCATCGGTGCTGAAGTTCGTGAAAACGATATTTTGGTTGGAAAAATTACTCCAAAAGGTGAGACAGAACTCACTCCTGAAGAACGTCTTCTCCGATCAATCTTTGCTGAAAAGGCTCGTGATGTGAAAGACACATCACTTCGTATGGAACACGGAAAGCGTGGACGCATTATCGGCGTGAAAGTATTTTCTCGCGATTTGGGACACAATTTGGAATCAGGAATCATCAAGAAAATCGTTATTGAAGTCGCACAAGTTCGAAACATTTCAGTGGGTGACAAGCTCGCTGGACGTCACGGTAACAAAGGTGTTATCTCAACCATCTTGCCTGAAGAAGATATGCCATACATGGCAGACGGTACTCCTGTCGATGTGATTTTGACACCGCTCGGCGTGCCATCACGTATGAACTTGGGACAGATTCTTGAAATGCACTTAGGTATGGCTGCAAATACGCTTGGATATCAAGCTATCGTGCCACCATTTTCTGGTGCAACAAATGATGAAATAAAA
>JAHFNN010000054.1 GCA_023267315.1 Candidatus Nomurabacteria bacterium
GTCTCCGTGCATCAAAGCTCGCGGGCCTTACACAGGTGCCGGTCATTATTCGTGTGGGTGATAACTCAATGGCAAAGCTTGAGCTTGCAATCATTGAAAACTTGCAACGTGAGGATTTGAATTCTGTTGAACGCGCACGCGCATTTTTGAAGCTCGCACATGAATTTAAATTTACCCATGTACAAATCGGACAAAAGATGGGTAAAAGTCGAGAGTATGTTTCAAACACGCTTCGTATTCTGACACTTCCTGAAGAGATTTTGACGGCGCTTTCAGAAGGGAAGATTAGTGAAGGTCATAGCAGACCACTCATGATGCTCTCTGATCATCCAGAAGAACAAAATGTGCTTTTTAAAGAGATTATCGTGAAGCGAATCAGTGTTCGTGAAGCAGAACGAATCGCTCGAAAAATTGCACATGAAAAAATTCGCAACAAAGATTACATTCCTGATCCTGAACTATTGGAAATTGAAGGCCGTCTTCGCGAAACGCTCGGTACGCGAGTGCATATTGAAAAGAAGAATAATGGTGGGAAGATTACCATTGATTTCTTCTCTCCAGATGATCTTCGTGGGATATTAGATCTCATTAAGTCCAACGAATCAAAAAGTCCATCTGACATGCTTGACCGTTTTGTAAGTACTGAACACATTGAGATACCAAAAGCGGGTGAGGCAACAACTATTCAAGAAGAAGTGGCGCTCGCGGATGACCGTTCTCGAGATGAAATAAAAAAAGCAGAAGAAGATGCGGATCTCTATAATATCCAAAATTTCTCATTGTAAGTTGTAACTGAATAGCGAGCACTATTTAAATCGCTTCAAAATATATTTATTGATGAGACTATTGTTGTCAACGTATTGCTTGATGTGCTTTCGGGCGAGGTTCGTTTTCACATAGTCGAGCCACTTTGAAGCTGGGTGCGCGTTTTTATTTGTGGTGATTTCTACGATATCTCCATTTTTGAGCTTTGCTGCAAGTGGAGCCATTTTGCCGTTTATCTTCGCACCGGCTGTCTTTTCTCCGACCTCGGAATGTATGGCGTATGCGAAATCGATAGGACTCGAATCCTCAGGTAGATCAATAACATCACCTTTTGGTGTGAAGACGAAGATGCGATCAGTGAAAAAATCTTTCTTAACTGTTTCTAGGAAGTTGTCAGGTTTCTCTGTATTTTTTCCAAGTTCTTTAAACTCATCAATCCATTGAAATTTTCGATGACTTCCAGGATGAATATTCTTTTTTAATTTCTCATTTGATTCTTTGTATGCGAAGTGTGAGGCGACACCGTATTCAGCACGGCCATGCATCTCCGGTGTACGGATTTGTATTTCAGCAATACTTCCACTTCCAGTAAATATAGTGGTGTGAATACTCTGATATCCGTTTAATTTAGGAAGTGCTATATAGTCCTTGATTCGATTTGGGAGTGGATTCCAGATACTGTGGATGATTCCAAGTACGCGGTAGCAGTCTTCTACTGTCGGTACGATTACACGAAGCGCCATAATGTCATAAATCTTTTCGATATCCATCTTGTATTGCTGAAGCTTTTTCCAAAGACTATATAAGTGTTTGATTCGGTAGCTTACTCGAATGATGGTTATTTTTTGTTTATGGAGTTCTTTGGTGAGATCTGCTTCAATATTTTTGAGTTCGGCGATTGCGGTTACTGTTTTTTCTTCAAGCATTTTTTTCACCATCTCGTGTTCTTTCGGAAATACGTAGGGGAATGCGGCATCTTCGAGTTCGCCTTTTAATTTTCCAATACCCAAACGGTTGGCGAGTGGCGCGTAAATTTCAAGTGACTCAAGTGCAATACGCTTTTGTTTTTCCGGCCGAATATATTTGAGCGTTTGGAGATTGTGAAGGCGGTCAGCAAGTTTGACGATAAGCACACGATAATCATCAGCGACAGCCAAGAAGAATTTACGCAAACTCTCGGCATGACGTTCGTGACCTTGGTATTTTAATTTCCCGAGTTTTGTAACGCCGTTTACAATACAGAGAATCATTTTGCCGAATTCCTTTTCGATTGTTTCAGGAGATGTGCCGGTGTCTTCAATTGTATCGTGGAGGAGTCCCGCAGAAATCGTCGTTGCATCCATGCCAAATCGTGCAAGGTTTTTTGCTGTTTCAAAGACGTGTACAAAATACGGATCACCAGATGCTCGCTTCTGGCCCTCGTGCGCTTTTTCCGCGAAGTCGTATGCCTTCTTGATCAAGGCCTTGTCCTCTTTGGATGGATCTTGGTCCATTAGTTTGTAGATTTCTTCGACGTTTATCATATGTATGTAGTGTAAAACGAATTCTCTAAAATTCAAAGAAAATGTTTGACTGGTAACTTTTAAAATAGTATGGTTATGCAGAAGTATCATATCAGCAGGACTACTGTATGAGTTAAACCCCTAAAACAAAATTGTCATGAAAAAGCCTTCAAGATTATTTATTGCTTTAATTTCCACCGTGCTGTTCCTCTTCTTTGTGTATGTGATTGGCACACCGAATGCTGACTCGGGTTTACGAGAGTTTTTTAAAAATTTACTGCAACCTTATTCTGTTAGAATTTCTGCATCAGTCATGATTCTTTCCTGGGGTTCTGTTATGATGCAGTACATAAAAAGGACTGGATTTTTTGATCTTGAGATAGAAAATTCAAAAATTGGTTTTCTGTATATACTTGGATCTATTATGCATGTTATTATTTCCGGTTTTATATTTGTGTATTGGACATCTCGCTTTCATAATTTTGCCTCCTTATCCACAATGTATTTTTTTGGGATTTTTATCATTGGCATTTTTTGGACAATAGCAATGATAACCCACATTCCTGTTACTAAATGGATACGTGCATGATTATAAAAAAACATTAAACAATAAAGCCCGAATGGTGTATACCTTTTGGGCTTTACTTTTTCTTGGTGAGTTTGTCTGGGCGATGGTTTGGACACTTATTGTTACTGCATCTCTCTGGAATAGTTTTGGTGCCTTCCATCATGAGCGCTCCGCAGAGGTCGCAGATTCGACCTGTTGGTTTTGCTTTAATCGCATTTTTGCAATCAGGATAATTTGAACATGAATAGAATATTCCAAATCGGCCACGGCGTTCCATCATTTCACCCTTTTTACATACTGGACATTGTACGCCCGTCATCTTTCGTTTCTTTTCCTCTTCATCCTCTTTGATAAATTTACATTTTGGATAGCGTGAGCATGAAATAAAGCTTCCGTACTTTCCTTCACGGGTGACAAGCTTACCTCCATGTTTTTCTCCACACAACGGACATGCTTCACCGGTCTCTTTTGGTCCTTCGAGTTCTTTTCCTTCCATCGTTCGTGCGCCGACACAGTCTGGATATCGCGAACACGAATAGAATTTACCATTACGTGCAAGTTTGATAATCATTTTAGCACCACATTTTGGACACAGCATATCATCTGGTGCATCGCCCATGTTTGTAGCTTTTGCGAGTTTGTCTTTCGCTTTTACTTCTTTCAAAAATGGTCCGTAGAAATCTTTGAGTGTTTTTAGATATTCACGTTTTCCCTCAGCAATTTCATCGAGTTCATCTTCCATTTCTGCGGTGAAGGTATCAGAAATATAATTTGCAAAATGCTCTTCCAAAAATCCTGAAACGACTTCTCCGGTGTCAGTTGGGAAAAGAGTGCGTCCTTCTTTGGTGACATATCCACGGTCTTCAATTGTGCGCATGATTGATGCGAATGTAGATGGTCGGCCGATACCGCGTGCTTCAAGTTCTTTCACGAGCCCTGCTTCAGTGTAGCGATTTGGTGGCTCGGTCGCTTTCTCTTCTGAGTTGAGTTCGAGCAATTTTAATTCCTCACCATCTTTCACTTCTGGCAATTCCACATCTTCGCCACGAGCATCAGCATCTACTTTGAGCCAGCCCGGGAAAAGAACACGTGAACCATTGGCTTGAAATTCAGGAATATCATCATGACCAGCCACTTGTGCAGTAATTTTTGTTTTCAAAAGTTTTGCGTCTGCCATCTGTGAAGAAATAGCTCTCTCCCAAATGAGCTTGTAGAGTTTTTTCTGCTCTTCGTTGTGTCCTGCACTCAATACATCTATATGTGTTGGTCGGATACCTTCGTGCGCTTCCTGAGCGTTCTTTGATTTTGATTTGTATACATTCTCCTGTGCATACTCTCTTCCGTATTTCTTTTCAATAAGTGCAAGTATTTGCGTCTGCGCTGCTTTGGACATATTAGTACTATCAGTACGCATATACGTAATATGTCCGGCTTCGTAGAGCTTCTGAGCGACTTGCATTGTGCGCGACGGAGAAAAGCCTAGTCGCGTGCTGGCGACTTGTTGTAACATCGAGGTCGTAAATGGCGCACGAGCCGATCTTTTTTGCTCAGATTCTTTTACGAGGGTGACATTCCAAGTACCCGTTTTTCCAACATTTAAGATTTTTTCTACCAATTTCTCATCGCGTGGTTCTTCACTGCAGACGAGCGATAATTCCACTCCTTTTTTTGTTTTAAAAAGTCCTTTTAATACCCAGTACTTCTCAGGAATGAATGCGCGAATTTCACGCTCACGTTCCATGATGATGCGAAGTGCAGGGGATTGGACACGACCAGCCGAGAGTCCGTAGCGAACTTTTTTCCAAATGAGTCCTGAGAGATCGTATCCCACGAGACGATCAAGTACGCGGCGTGCTTCTTGTGCTTTGACGAGTTTCGCATCAATATCTCGTGGTTCTTTGAGTGCTTCAAGCACTGCTTCTTTGGTGATTTCATGAAATGCGACGCGCTTGATTTTAGCTTTCACTTTTTTGTCAGCATCAAGAATTTCTTCCAAGTGCCATGAAATTGCTTCTCCTTCGCGGTCCGGGTCCGTTGCGAGGATTATTTCTTTTGCATCTTCAGCAAGTTCTTGTAATTCATGCACTACTTTTTCCTTACCTTTTGATATTTCATAATGAGGAACAAAACCTGCAGGAATATCGATTGCTTTTTTGTTTGATTTTGGGAGATCGCGAATATGACCAACAGAAGCGCGCACAGTAAAAGCACCATCGAGATATTTCTCAATTGTCTTTGCTTTTGAAGGTGATTCGACGATTAAAAGTTTCATATATCTATATTTATGTACAGTATTGCGCATTTTCTAATAAATCCAAAATACACCGACACGTACACATGTGGGCAAGTATTACACGAAAACAATTTTTTTTGCAAACTTTAATGAAAATAAAAAATGGGTAAAAAATAATTTTAAATTATTTTTTACCCATTCATAAATATAAACTTTATATCCTCGCTACTCTTTTTCTTTCAGGAAAGGAGCCATAATTTCTGAAATCTTTGCATTTTTTGCAAGAACTTTATCCTGAAGTTCCTGTTTATAGCTATCCAATCCACTCGCAATCTCATTGTCGTAAGTTCCTAAAATTTGAACCGCCAAAATCGCTGCATTAGCTGCTCCATCAATTGCTACAGTGGCTACCGGTATTCCTGTCGGCATTTGAACGGTTGAAAGCAATGAATCCCAACCATCAATTGAATTAGAGGACTTAATTGGAACACCGATGACTGGTAAACTTGTTTTTGCTGCGATTGCTCCAGTTAAATGTGCTGCGCCGCCTGCACCTGCAATAATAACTTTAATGCCTTTTGAGCGAGCAGTTTTTGCATAATCTGCTACAAATGTTGGACTTCGGTGTGCTGAAAGTATTTGAATATCACATTCAAATCCGAAAGCTTTCAGTTGTTTAACAGCTTCAGCCATTACTTTTGCATCAGAGTCACTACCCATGATGATTGCAATTAGTTTTTCGTTATTCATAACGCTTG
>JAHFNN010000055.1 GCA_023267315.1 Candidatus Nomurabacteria bacterium
GAATTATCGTAGGCTTATAAGCAGTGAAGTCGAGAAACATGTAAGGCATAAAGAGAAAAACACATGCAAATGCCAGAATAAAGAAATGAGCAATATACACGCGAGGGTAGTTCCGTGCACGAACATCAACAACAATCTGGAACAACAATATTGGAAAAAAAACTATCGCTGGAAATTTCGACGCAAATGCTGCCGCACCGAATACAATGGATAACAGGAAACTGGGAAGGGTCTTTGGCGCAAATGTACCAAAATAGAGCATCAAGGCAAGAAAAGCATACACAAAAGTATCGACTCTTACATAATTTGAGGCTAATATAGCATCAGCGGTCAAATTAGCGACCAAGAAAAAGATAACTGCACTTGCCTTAGATGAGAATTTCTTCCAAAGTATTAAGGATAAAACGAACGTACCGACCGTATACACAACACTGAATAAGATCCTTGCGCTGGTGAAGAATACTTCGCTCTGGTCAAACAGGTAAGAAGCAAACTCGATTTTGGAAGAAACTAACCCAAGCAGCGAATAAATTACGTAGATGAAGAAGTAGAGAAGAGAAAGGAGGTACATGGGGAGGGTGTGATAAGCGAACCATTGGGGGTCGAGGTCACCACCCAAAACACCTACCGCGTATCGAACCACATACGGTTCATCGATCTCAAACGTTGAGTAATGTAAAACAGATCCTGCCTTAAGTAAAGAGATAAGAAGAATAACAAGTGAGATCAAAGAAGCGAGAATTAGTTTTCTAAATTTTTTCATTCAATTATCAGTGTTTTACTGACTCTGAAAAACTCACAAAGCTTTCAGCACGGGTGCGCATCCAAATCACTGGTGGTTTGTATTTTTTTCTGATGAAAGACATTGTACAAATTCGTATATTTGCGAGAGAGAGCGGCATTTGTTCGATGAGTGCTCATCGTTTCTCCATCATGGCCGCATTGAGTTTTTTCAGATAACATCGACCTACGCTTCCGCTAATGTTATATCGCTTGGGAGATAAAACCCTGAACTTTTCGATAACAAAGATAGAGAATTGAGTATCAAAAAATGTATTCCCGGACAGTGTGTACTTATAGAAGACTCTATTGTTTGAACCGCTTTTATTTTGCTGTACCAACCGTGTCCATTTGACCGTTTTGATTGTTAGAGATGTCATAAATGGTAGCCCTGTTATTTTTATCTACAATCTTATAAGGAGCGATTGCCTTATTAATTACATCACCCTTACCTTTATAATCAACAAGAATCAGGTACTTAATATTCTCACTTCTTAAATATGTTATCATTTCATTATTTATTCTCTTATGGGGAACCGTAAACCCATGTCTATCCGAGTAGTATAAAAGCATTGGATTCCAGAGATCAGAGTCCGGCATAGATGTGGCTATCATAACATCTTTCTCCGTATGGTTATCAATATATTGGCCAACGGCTATCAAATCACTTTCTCCCAGCACAAAAAATCTATTCTTCGCAATCTTCATACTCATAAATAGATACACACAAATTAACCCAGCGGTAACAAGCAGAGCAATTTTTTTATTCTTTACTACATCATGCAAATACGCACAACCTATCCCGCAAAAAATCGAAAGGAGTGGTGTTAACGGCAATTGATAGAAGTTATGAATGACATTTAAATTGAAAATAACCATCATTGAACAGAGAACAGAAAAAAGCCAAATGTAAAAGAACGCACCCAGTTTTTTCTTCATCAATGCATACAATCCAACGGCGAAGAAAAGTAATCCCACCACAGAAAGCATATCCCGAAATATCCTTCCAAGGATAATGACATAGTTTTGGGGATCTAACCTCTGAGCTAGAGTTCCGAAATACCATGTATTAAAAGGATGCAGTCTAATGGCAATAGAGGAATACAGCCCTTCGGGGTATTTACTAGTGCTGACGTACATTTCGTTTACAGAGTTTGCATGGTGTTGCCATAATACCATCATGGTTATGGGTATAAGAAATGCGCTTAAGAACCGAATATTTGCAAAAGATCTTATGTTCTTATCTCGTTTATATGTCATGTAAATAATTGGCAGATACAGAGGGGCAACATTGGGGCTTTTCATCATGAGGCCAAAGCATCCAGCCACAATACCGATGAAAAGAAGAATATATTTCTTGTTATCGATGCCTTCAATGAGAAAATCAAACATGATAAGAGAGAAAAGTATCGTCATTGAATCAGGCATTGGAACGCGGTTGTAGAAAATATTGAGGGGCATAAAAGCAAAGAACAGAGACGCGAAGATTGCTGATTTTTGATCTATAAATTTTATTGTAATCCGGTATATGAATACTATGGATAAGAGACTGCAAAAAATAGATAATACTCTTGCCCATAATAATTCAGGTGATAAAATTTTATATAATAAAGCGGCTACTGCCTGATAGAGTGGAAACTCTAAGACAATATATCCGGGGGCTCCAAGTGATATCACTCTTGGATAGAACAAATCGATACCATCTCTATAATAATCTCGTATTAAACCCGCTGTCTGAGTTTGCCGAAAGATATGAATACCATCCGTGGGAGAAGTTATATGGTAGCTTCGTACAAGAAGAGCCAACAAAATAATGAACCCCATCCAAATATATGATGGTACATTTGATAGATTTAACGTCTTGAGTTGTGTAAACTTTTTTTTCAAGCGGCTAACCTTCTCTTGAGGTTCTTTAATCTGACCTTAGCAACTGCATTCTTAATCGGAATTGGTCGGTGATGTGTATATCGACAACGAGCATACGAGCTCGACTTCTGCAAACTCGTCATCCACCATCGTTCAGGTATGCTTTGTTTTGCGGCGGTAATCACCTTTCGAAAGCAACGATTCCAGAAAAACGTACAAGACAATAAAAAGATATCGGCTTCCCATTTCTTGTAATTTGAGTTTTGAAATCCCCACTTCTCGATTGGTCCACGAAACCGGTATCTTTGCATACGTGTATCCGCGAACGATAGCCTTCAACGGAAGCTCAACGGTTAAGTTAAAATGATGGGAAAGAATTGGCTGAATTCCTTCGATCACTTCACGACGATAGCACTTGAACGCATTGGTGATATCGTTATAGTCAAGTCTGAATAAAAATTTGATAAACCAATTCGCTAATCGATTAATTACGAATTTATGTTTGGGATAGCTAATAACTTTCGAACCGCGCATAAATCTCGATCCGAACACACATTCGTATCCATCTTTCAGCTTCTCATAATATTTGAGAATATCTTCAGGGGAATCGGAGAGGTCTGCCATCACGATGCATACAGCTTCACCTCTAAAATTCTCCAGGCCCCTTTTCACTGCAAAGCCAAAACCGTGAGGGGGAGAGTTGTTCAAATAACGAATTTGTGAATACGCTTGTACTAACCCTTGTAATTTGTTCTCTGTTGCGTCAGTGCTATTATCATTAATTACTAAAATTTCATAATCTGCAATTCCATTATTGGAAAATGCCTGCACGATAGAAGTACAGGTTCTCTCGATATTCCCTTCTTCGTTATAGGAGGGGATGACAATCGAAAAAAAGATGTTACTTGATTGCGACAATAAACGCCTGCCCTCCAAAAATTTTCCATAACAGTGGAATTGTTAAATACAGTTTTACGAATAACAGCGATTTAGGTAATTTGCTCTTTGTTGTAAACGGCAGGAATTGCGGCACGTTCAACTCGATGGTGAACTCGGAGAGTTCCAAGAGTTCGCACAAGGCTCGATCATCGATAGGAGTTATATGATCGTAGAACATCCAGTAATCTTTGTAAATAAATCGAATGTTAGGCTGCAGGATGAGGAGCTTGCCCCCTTTTTTCAAACACCGATGACATTCTTTGACTGTTTGCACAATGTGATCTTTGGTGATATGCTCAAAAAAATTTGAAACAAAAATTCGATCAATGCTTTCGCTCTCAATACGTGAAAGGTCGGATGATGTTGTCAGAACAACCTGTATATCTTTATTTGCACGTCGAATTGTATCCTCATTAATATCGATAGCTATTTTTTGTCGGGCGTTAATATTGTTGATAAATTCACAATACCCTGCCGCAAGCTCCATAACGACGGAATCTTTAGGAATGAACTGCTGAAAATAATGCTCGCAGAGAACTTTCCACATCTGTTGTCTAAATTCGAGATCATCACCAAATCTCCTGCGGTAAATATTCCTCGTTTCTAATGCCATGTCCATTTTTTCTTCACGTTCAAGTACACGATTGTCATGCGGCCCACTTCGTTTTGTTGCAGGTGAATATTTCCGCCAAAATGTCGCGCAAGTTTTTTGTAAAATCCCAATGTGGAAAATGACGTTTGAACTTGGATACATCGCTTATCCACCAGATGTGATCGCCGAGCCTATTTGACTCCATATAACGATAATGAACCTTATTGCCGGAAATTTCCTCACAAAAAACAATGGCTTCATGGAGAGAACAATTACTAAACCGACTGCCTCCCATGTTGTAGACTTCACCTTTCCGGGGATTCTGATAAAAATGGTAAAAGGCGTTCACTAAATCATAACTGTGGATGTTATCCCGCACTTGTTTACCTTGATATCCATAGATACTGTATTCTTTTCTCGTAACAGCACATTTCATTAAGTATGCCAGGAAACCATGCAGCTCTGCTGCTGAATGACCCGGACCGGTGAGGCAACCACCTCGAAAAACACCCGTCTTCAAACCAAAATACTTTCCATATTCTTGTACCATAAGGTCAGCCGCAGTCTTTGAAACTCCAAAGATAGAGTGTTTGCTGTCATCTATCGTCATTGTTTCATCAATCCCATTTTTGTAATAAGGATGTGTTTCTGCAACTTCCCATCGGGTGGGCAACTCTACAAGAGGTAAATAATTTGGCGTATCGCCATAGACTTTATTTGTGGAGGTAAAAATAAACACGGCATTCTCGCAGTGCGTGCGCGTCACTTCCAACAAGTTCAGCGTTCCGTTCGCATTGATAGTAAAATCGGTGACCGGCTCCCGCGCAGCCCAGTCGTGTGAAGGTTGTGCTGCCGTATGGATAATTAATTTGATATCCGTATTGTACTTTTTGAAAATTTTCGCCAGCGCATCAAGATCTCGAATATCAACAAATTCATTACGAAAATTGGAAAACAATGACGACAACTCGTCCATCATCCATTTTGTGGATCCCTCTTTGCCAAAGAAATATTTTCGCATGTCGTTATCGATTCCAACAACTTGAAACCCTTTCTCACAAAAGAACTTTACCGACTCTGAACCAATGAGTCCCCCGGCACCAGTGATAATGACAACATCCATATTTTAAGTTTTCCACAATTGTTTAAATACCTGTTCATTTGCATGAAGCCACGTGAAAACATCAGTGAGAATATCCTTTGGCATTTTCTGCGGTTTCCAAAGAAATTCTTGTTCCGTGACGCTATTATCAGTGATGTACCAAATGATATCTGCAGGCCGATTTTTGAGCTCCGAAGAAACGTTTACAACATTTCCTGTAATTTCCCGACATAACGTTGTTGTTTCAAGAAGTGATAAGCTAGATTGAACTGAACCTCCCGCATTAAACACAGTACCTTTATAATCATTAATTTTCACCAACTGTTTTTTTACGAGTTCGACTAAATCATCGATATGCAACAGATCACGTACCTGTTTTCCCTTGCCACCAAATCCTATATACGTTAACTCTTTTTTAAAATAGTGACTTACCATCCAATACGCAAATACACCTTGATCGATCTTTCCCAGCTGCCA
>JAHFNN010000056.1 GCA_023267315.1 Candidatus Nomurabacteria bacterium
ACAAACGCTCCATCACGCGTATCTTATTGAAGGACCGCTTTTGGAAGTTAGATCCGAACTCACAGATTTTTTAAAAAAAATAGATACAGCAGAGAAACCCGAAATTATTTCATTTGAATATGCGCAGTTCGGCATTGATGACAGTCGGGAAATAAAATTCCATCAGAGTGAGCGGGGAGGTACTGGATCAACATATATACTCGTATCAACACTTGGATTTACACGTGAGTCGCAGAACGCGATGCTTAAGGTTTTAGAGGAACCACGACCAAGTGTACATATATTCATCATTACTCCGCATATTGATGAATTATTGGATACGCTTAAATCTCGCACGCAGATACTCCGCTATGGGAAAGGGGATGAGTCTTCGAAAGGTATTTCAGTATCTGAATTTTTAGATGCATCAATTTCAAAACGTCTCTCACTCATTAAAGATTTTATTGCTACGTATGAAGATGAGGATTCACCACAGACACTTCGCCATGAAGCTGGAGTTTTTTTTAGAGAACTCGAAGAGTATATTGAAAAACAAATCAGTGGAAAGAATTATTCTGTTGTCTCTGCCGGGAAAGAGCTCGTTGGGGTACAGCAGTATCTTTTTGATCGAAGTGCCTCAGTGAAGATGATTCTCGAACATATTGCGTGCACCTTTCCGGTCAAATAACACTGATTTCATAATTACCACTTTTTTGGTATACTTTCGCTATGGCATATTCATTCACTACACTAAAAGAAGAGTTTAAAAAAGCTGGGGAATGGCTTACAAAAGAATATTCTCAATTACATACCGGTCGGGCGACCCCGGCTGTACTCGATGGTGTTTTTGTTGATTCATATGGTTCAAAAATGCCGATTAAAAATGTGGCAGCTGTTTCTGTTGAAGATCCGAAGACCTTACGAGTGGCTCCATGGGATAAAAATTTAATCAAAGAAATCGAAAAAGCGATTACTGCTCAAAACCTAGGTCTTTCTGTTGCGACTGATGACGCAGGTATCCGTGTTATTTTCCCCCAGCTTACGACTGAGACCCGTACGAGTCTTGTAAAAATATTGAAGGCAAAATTGGAAGATGCACGCGTGTCTGTCCGTGCTGATCGAGAAAAAGTTTGGAATGATATTCAAGCACAAGAAAAAGACGGAAAAATATCTGAAGATGATAAATTTCGTGGTAAAGATGAACTTCAAAAACTTGTCGATGAAGTGAATGCTACTCTCGAAGCGCTTTTTGAGAAAAAAGAAAAAGAGGTAATGAATTAGATTCTCAAAAAATATCTTCATGAATATTCTCATTTTCATTGTCATACTCCTTATCCTCGTGCTCGTACATGAGTTTGGGCATTTTATTGTTGCAAAAAAATCTGGCATCCGAGTTGATGAATTTGGTTTTGGGTTTCCGCCCAAATTATTCGGAGTAAAAAAAGGGGAAACAACATATACAATTAATGCACTGCCATTTGGCGGGTTTGTGAAAATTTTCGGTGAAAATCCTGATGATGAAAATACAAATGGTCCAGACAAGGCACGTAGTTTTGTGCATAAACCAAAATACATTCAAGCGCTTGTCCTTGTTGCAGGTGTCTTCATGAATTTTCTATTGGCATGGGTACTTATCGTGTGTTTGTTTACTTTCGGTTCTCGTTCACAAGTTGATCCAACTTTGACTGGTGCACACTACTCCAATGAACGAGTTACGATTGTTGATGTTACGCCAGGATCTCCAGCTCAAATTGCGGGGCTTAAGGCTGGTGATGAAATCAATACGATTGCACTGCAAAGCGATTCTTCTGTATCTATCTACGGTGATCTTATGACAGTGGAAAATATGCAGGACTTTATCGGTGCACATCCCAATGAACCACTTGCGATTACAGTAGGTCATCGTCTGGAGTGTTGTGATGCGCCGGTTATTGTGACACCGCTTCCTGGGGTAGGGGATAATCGTCCAGGGGTTGGTGTATCTATCGATACCATTGGTACACTTAAATTACCACTTCATCGCGCGATCATTGAAGCTGCAAAGCGTGAATGGTATGTAAGCAAGACTATTGTGGTGTTTTTGGGAACACTCATCCATGATTCTGTTTTAGGTCATGCTGATCTTTCGCAAGTGTCTGGTCCTGTCGGTCTTGTGCATAGTGTTGGGTCCACAGTGTCATTTGGATTCTCATATCTCGTTTGGTTCATCGCACTCATCTCAATCAACTTGGGTATTGTAAATCTTATTCCATTTCCTGCGCTTGATGGCGGACGGCTCCTCTTTTTACTTATTGAAAAAATTAAAGGTTCGCGTATTAGCCCGAAGGTTGTAAACACACTCAATATGATAGGCTTCGGACTTCTCATTCTTCTTATGCTTTTTGTGACATATCACGATATTGTGAAATTGGTTGCGGGGAAATAAAAATTTAAAATAAAAAAGAAATCCCTTATGTATACAAATCGTACACATAAGGGATTTTAAATACTGTAATATCGCAATATTAAACGTTCAATACCTGCAGTGCTTTGCTGGTAAGGAGTTTTTCAGTAAGTGGATTATTCTCTTTAATAACATCCAGGAAATATCTATGCAAATTACTTTGCTCAAATGTTCCCGGTCCGGTAAATAGCGATTTATGTATATAAAATGAAGATGCTTCATCGCCATTTTCTCCGAGGCCGTATACTGAAATTATGATTTCACCGTTACCTATTGCTCCTTTTGAAACAAGATCTCCTTTTTCAGCAACTAAACCAGAAGATAATACCTGTTCTGATTGTGCGTTATTAAGGATTGCTTCAGTGTTTCGTTGTGCGCCATAGAAACATTTACCACTCCTTTTGTGATCCATATGTCCTGAAGCATCTACAGAAACTGCAAAAAGCATGTTTCCTTTTTGTTGATCCGTCGCCATTAAGCAACAGCTTTGCGGGGATTTGTCATTTAATTGATGAAGAACTTTTATGATATACAACATCATTTGATGGATATCATGAACATGATTAAAAACTGTTACAGGTTTCATTTTTACGTATATTTTTTTTGATTTACGTCACTTTAACAATAAATTTAAAAAATGTCAAAAGTCCTTGCGAAAGACTACTTTTACTGGTATAGTTTGCATACAAACGCCTTCGGGCCTTTTTATTTTGTATATACGTCGCATTAATTAATCAAAAAAATTTTATTTATATGGAAATCAGAAATATCGCTATCATCGCTCACGTTGACCACGGAAAGACTACGCTTACCGATGCCTTGATGCGTCAATGTGGAATGGTGGAAGAAGGGGTAACCATGGACTCAAATGCACTTGAACAAGAGCGCGGTATTACTATCTATGCAAAAAATACCTCAGTTAACTATAAAAATACCAAAATAAACATCGTCGATACTCCTGGACACGCAGATTTCGGCTCAGAGGTTGAACGTGTGCTTCGTGCAATTGACGACGTGTTGCTTGTGGTGGATGCGCAGGAAGGACCGATGCCGCAGACTCGTTTTGTACTTAAGAAATCTCTCGAACTAGGACTCAAACCTATCGTTGTTATCAATAAAGTGGATAAGCCTGCAGCTGATCCTGCTCGTGTACATGATGAAGTGCTCGAACTCTTTATCGAGCTCGGTGCGACAAACGATCAAATCGATTTCAAAACAATATATGCTATTGGAAGACAAGGTGTTGCGATGAAAAAGCTTGATGATGAACGCAAAGACCTTACACCACTGCTTGATCTTATTCTTGAAGAAGTTCCTCCAGCATCTGTAGATTTAGAAAGTCCGTTTGCTGCACAGGTATTTAATTTGGGGTATGACAATTTCTTAGGACGTCTTGCGATTGTGCGTCTATATAGCGGACAGATAACTACGTCGGCTCCTATTCTTGTTAAGAAAGCGAATGGAGAAATGCGTAAAGCAAAAATCACAAAAATGTTTACGTTTGAGGGAATCAATCGAAAAGAGGTGACGAGTGTTACTTCAGGTGACATCGCTATCATAGCTGGTATTCCTGATGTATATATCGGAGAAACAATTATAGACAATGAAGCGACTCCGGCGCGTCCTGCGATTGCTATTGATGAACCGACTATCGCTCTCGACTTTTTGGTGAATGATTCTCCGTTTGCTGGACGTGAAGGAAAGTTTGTGACCTCGCGACAGATTCGCGAGCGTCTTGAACGTGAGCTTGAAGTGAATGTGGGACTACGTGTTGATTTTGATTCTGGAGAATTTTTCAAAGTATACGGTCGCGGTGAATTGCACATCTCTGTACTTCTTGAAAATATGCGTCGTGAAGGATATGAACTCCAAGTATCACAGCCAAAAGTTATTATCAAAGATGTAGATGGCGTAAAATCTGAACCATACGAAGAAGTAATTATCGATGTACCAACAGTGAGTTCCGGATCGGTTATTGAAAAATTGACCCGTCGCCGTGGAATCATCATGGCAATGCATGACAAGGAAGGAATTTCACGATTGGTTTTAGAAATTCCAACACGCGGACTTTTGGGATACCGTGGAGAATTCGTGGTTGATACAAAAGGAGAGGGAATCATGTCATCACGTGTGATTGGATTCCGAGCGTACGCTGGTGAAATTAAGAATCGCGATGTCGGATCAATGACCTCAATGATTTCTGGAAAAGCTGTTGCGTTTGCGCTCGCAAATCTACAAGAACGTGGACTCCTCTACATCGGTCACGGAACTGAAGTGTATGAAGGTATGGTGATTGGGGATGTGATAAAGGGTGAAGAAATGTCTGTGAACCCAATCAAGGGTAAACAGCTTACCAACATGCGTGCCTCTGGTTCTGATGATGCAATCGTGCTCAAGCCTGCATTTACACTCTCAATTGAGCGTGGTCTCGAAGTGATGGCAGATGATGAATATCTTGAGATTACACCACTCTCTGTTCGCCTCCGCAAGAAATATTTGACAGATCTCGACCGAACACGAGCGACAAGAAAGAGTTAGTAGGTAAGGGTTTTTTAGGGTTTTGCACAGGCATTTGACAATTCCTAGCAATAGTGTAGAATCAAAATATAGTATTTTAATTGATATTACATTTAATATATAACAACGTATAAAACTATGGCTTCACTTTCATTTAAACCCAAACAAGTTACTAAAAAAATTCTTTCGCCACTTCAGGATCGCGCATTCGATGTGGTATTTAATCGTTTCGGTTTGGGTGAAGATAGTGAACGAAAGACACTTGAAGCTATTGGTGAGAAATACGGCATCACTCGTGAACGTGTTCGTCAGATTGAAAACGTTGCACTTGCTGCTATCAAGAAAGCTGATACCTATAAAGAGACTGAAGCAGTATTTGATGAACTAAAAAAGATTGTACACTCACTTGGAGCTGTTGTTGCTGAAGAAGAATTACTCCAACATATTTCAAAAGACAAAGTTGTTCAGAATCACATCCATCTCTATCTCGTATTAGGTGATGAATTCAAGAAAGAAAAAGAAGATGAACATTTTAAGAATCGATGGATCGTTGATGAATCTATTTCTCGCGAAGTCCATGATTCATTGAAAAAGCTTTTCTCAGCGTTGTCTGATGACGAACTTATCTCTGAGACTGAAATCATTAATCGATTTTTGGGTGAACTCAAAAATGTTGCGCAAGAATATCGAAATGAAGAAATTGCAC
>JAHFNN010000057.1 GCA_023267315.1 Candidatus Nomurabacteria bacterium
CATTTAAAAATGTTGTTTGTTTGGGTCACATCCTTGATAAGGATGGGAAGAAGATGTCGAAATCGTTGGGTAATATTGTAGACCCATGGACGATGATTGATAAATACGGTGTTGATACACTTCGCTTATGGATGTGTTCAGTGAACCAGCCAGGAGATTCGAAAAACTTTGATGAAAAGACTGTGGCTGAACTTGGAAATAAAGTATTCACGCTTTTGTATAATGTGCTCGCGTTTTACGAACTATATCGTGATACGAGCTTGGAAGTAGGTGAGATGGATTTTGCGCCAAAGAATGTACTTGATCAGTGGATTGTTGTGCGGCTCAATCAATACATTGAGCTCGCGACAAAAACGTTGGATGCGTATCGTCCATTTGAAGCAGTGCGTGCACTCCGCGAATTCATTGACGATCTCTCTACGTGGTATGTTCGTCGTTCGCGTGATCGAATAAAAGAAGGGGATGAAGAAGCGAAGAAAACACTCTACTTCACATTAAAGACATTAATTACGGTGATGGCTCCGTTTGCGCCATTTACCGCTGAGGATATCTGGCAGAAATTGAAGAATGATACTGATGAAGAAAGTGTCCACTTGTGTAATTGGCCGGAAGGAGGCGAAATCTACGCGCATCTCATTGAGAATATGGGAACAACGAGAAGTATCGTCACGCTCGGTCTCGATGCTCGACAGAAGTCGGGACTCAAAGTGCGTCAACCACTTTCAAAAATTACGGTGAAGAATTTTACACTTGAGTCAGCGTATGCAGAAATAATTAAAGATGAATTGAATGTGAAAGAAGTTGTTGCGGATGCAACAATTGCATCTGACGTTGAACTCGACACAAACATAACTCCAGAGCTTAAAAAAGAAGGCGATTTCCGTGAACTTGTCCGTGCGATTCAAGATACAAGAAAAAAGGATGGATGCATGCCTGGCGATATCATTGATCTCGTACTTTCTGAAAACTATAAAGAACTCGCTGAAAGCTTTGATTCAGAGCTTAAAAAAATGGTGGGAGCAAAGAGCGTAGAATTTTCTACAACAGCAGAGATACAGATCAAAAAATAATATGAAGAAACTCGTACTGTTTGATTTTGATGGAGTGCTGATTGATACACTCGGTATCTGTTTTTCGATAAACCAGAGTATCTACGATGATCTTTCTCTTGAAGAATACAAATCGTTTTTTGAAGGGAATATTTATAATGCGGTTCGTCGCGATGGAACACCAAAGAAACATCATCCAGAATTCTATGAGATATATGACAATAAGACACGAGAAGTTGTGATTCCGCCAGTATTGAAATTGGTAGTTGAAAAACTTGCACAAAAGTATATTTTGACAATTGTTTCTTCTACGTACTCAGTATCAATACAAAATATCCTGAAAAAAGAAGGTATCGACGGATTTTTTGTTGATGTACTGGGCGCTGATATTGCAACAGATAAAAGAATAAAAATAAAAACTCTTTTGAATAAATATGAATGTAGTCCAGAAAATGCGGTGATGGTTACGGATACACTGGGCGATATCCGAGAAGCGAATGAATGTAGTGTTAAATCAATCGGAGTCCTGTGGGGATTCCACGACGAAGAAACGCTTGAAAAAGGAAAACCATTTGCTGTTATTGATAATCCGGCCGGTTTGGTTCCTGTTATAGAAAAAGTGTTAGAATAGGGCTATGCGTATCACCAAACTTGGTCATTGTTGTCTTATTGTAGAGATAAAAGGGAAGCGAATACTCACAGATCCGGGTAGTTATTCGACGCTACAAGATGAACAAAAAAATATCGATATAATTTTAATTACCCATGAACATGGTGATCATCTCCATATTGAATCCTTGAAAAAAGTACTTGTAAATAATCCGAGTGCACAGATCATCACTAATACAGCCGTAGGAAAATTACTCGACGTAGAAAGTATTAAATATCAAATACTTGAAGGCACAACCTCAGGTACGTTTCTCGGGGTCTTGCTTGAAGCGTTTGATGCAAGGCACGAAGAGATTTATGAAGAATTCGGGCAGGTACAAAATACCGGCTATTTTATCGAGAACACACTTTTTTATCCGGGTGATGCCTTTTATAATCCTGGAAAGCCGGTAGACATTCTTGCCTTACCAGTGGCTGGCCCATGGATGCGGTTGAAGCGCGCAATCGAATATGGGAAAGAGATTAAACCTCGAATCTGTTTTCCGGTTCATGATGGAATTCTTGTAAATCCTGAACTCGGCAGTCGGCTCCCTAGTATGATTCTTCCAAAGTTGGGAATTGAATTTAGAGTTTTGGAAATAGGGAAAGAAGAGGAAATATAAAATAGCTTGAAAGACTATGTCCCATCACATTTACCACACCGAAGGCTTTGTTCTCGAGAGCCGAAATACGGGCGAAGCGAATCGCATGATTACGATATATACGCGTGAGTTGGGAATGATTCGTGCCTCTGCGCAGGGGATTCGTCATCTGAAATCAAAACTTCGCTATGCACTTTCCGATTTTTCATATGCAAAAATAGATTTTGTTCGAGGTAAGGAAATTTGGCGTATTACTTCAGCGACTCCGCTCCCGCTTCTCGATAATTCATTGAAGGATAAAAAGCTTATTGCCATCATCGCCAGTATTTCCAAACTCATGGTGCGGTTGTGTCCGGGAGAGGAGGCGAATGAAGCGCTCTTTGAACATCTGACACAGTCCCTGAATCTTTTGGAACAAGAATCATTTGAAGAGAGAAATTTGAAAAATGCTGAGCTTTTGATTGTACTCCGCATACTCTATCATTTGGGGTATTTGAATCTTGCCACACGTGAGGATTCAATGATTCGGTCACCACTCACATTCTCATTACTTTCTGAAATAGAAGGTATTCGGAAGGAATTGCTCATGCATATCAATGAATCACTCAAAGAAACTCAGCTGTAAGAGGTGTCAGTGTGTACCGTCATCCATAGAGTCCCCATATTAATTTTTGAAAATAAATACCCTAGGGTATACTATGAAAATGGCAGAGAACGAAGATAAACTCAATCGCATTGAAGAATTAAAGAGAAAACTGTATTCCAAGGATCAAAGTTCGCTCCGGCCACGACCGCTCGGAGTGTTGCATAAAAAGCGCTTTGATACACCTGAGGAATGGGGAGAATTACCGAAAGAGCCAGAACATAAATCCCGTTTTACACTACCAACTTCAGTATTCAAGAAGATGCTGTACGCATCGCTTATTTTTCTTTTGTGTGCAGTTGGGTTTACCTACTACATGTTCAATAGTAATTCACGATCTATCTCTACAGAGAATATAGATATCAAAGTGCTCGGTAATTCATTCACTTCGGGAGGAGATGAACTCCCACTCCAAGTTGAAATAACAAACGCGAACAACGTTGATCTTGAATTCGCGTATCTTAATGTTGAATATCCCAAAGGAGCAAACGGAGAAGCTGAAGGCAATTATCAGCGTGACAGCATACAATTGGGCACAATCGGGGCAGGTAAGAGTGTGAGTCAGAATATAAAGGTGACGTTGTTCGGTGATCAAGGTTCTTCGAAGGATATCAAACTTACGTTGCAATATCGTCTTGCTGGAGAGAGCGCTGAGTTTAATAAAGAAGATCACTACGCTGTAGCAATCAATTCGGCTCCAGTCACTCTGGCGGTAGAAGCTCCGACTGAGGCGACACCAAATCAGGAGATCACACTTAAGGCGAAGGTTACTCTGAATGCAAAAAAGACGGCTGCAACAAATATGATGCTCAAAGTTGATTATCCACCAGGTTTTCAATTTGAAACTTCTACGCCGAACGCATTTTTCTCAAATAATATTTGGACCTTGGGTGATATGCAACCTGGCTCAGAGAAAGATATCTTAATCAAAGGACTTATGTTGGGACAGGAAGGGGAAGCGAAGTCATTCCATTTCTATACCGGAGAAGGTGATCCTGTTGATCAATCAAAAATTGCGACATCGTACACGTCTGCACTTCAGACTATTAACATCCAGAAACCATTTATCGATGCACACCTTACAATCAATGGTCTCGATCAGGATACATACTCCGTACCAGGTACAATTCCTTTGTCTGCGCACATCAGCTGGACGAATAATTTACCGATTCGTTTGAATGATGTGACTGTCACCGCGAAACTATCTGGTAATGCTTTCGATCGTACAGCTGTTCGTTCTGATCCGGGATTTTACGATTCTGTAAATAATCAAATCATTTGGGACAAGAACACGATCCCTGATCTTGCCTCTATTGACCCAGGTCAGCGTGGTGGAATGGATTTTTCTTTAACACCACTCCCACTACTTTCCGGCAATCATACACTCATCAATAGTCCACAAATTACGATTGCGGTGAACATTGTCGGTACACAAACGTCTGAAGGAAATGTCACCACCAGTCTCACGAATTCTCAAACAGCGACTATAAAAATAAGTACCGGGTTGCAGCTTGTATCAAAAGCATTATATGGAAGCGGTCCTATTCAAAATTCAGGCCCAATCCCTCCAAAGGCTGAACAGTCAACGACGTATACCATCGTCTGGACCATCACCAATACTTCAAACCAGGTAAGTAATGCTCAGGTTAAAGGTACGATTCCATCATATATAGTCTTTAATAGCGGGAGCGTGACACCAAAGGAAGAAGATGTTACCTTTAATCAGTCGACGAGTGAAGTTAGCTGGAACGCGGGAACAATTGCACCAGGAATGGGATTTACTAAGAGTCCTCGTGAAGTAGCATTTCAAGTCACGTTAAAACCATCGCTATCCCAAGTAGCAACTACGCCGACGCTTCTGGGACAGGCTACGCTTACCGGAACGGATGCATTTACTGGTGAAGTTTTGAAGAATGTAAAAAATGCACTCACCACATATCTCTCCGGTGATCCAACATTTAATCCGGGAACTGATACGGTTGTGAGATAATTAATATAAACTCTAATAACTAATTTCTAATGTCTAAAAATTCTGAAGATAACGTAATGGAAAAAATTATATCGCTTTGCAAGCGTCGTGGTTTTGTATTTCCTGGATCTGAAATCTATGGGGGGCTTGCGGGTACATGGGATTATGGCCACTTTGGTGCTGAACTCTTGAACAATATAAAAGCATCATGGTGGAAGAAATTTGTATCTGAACGAGATGATATGTTTGGTATTCGCGCAGCGATCCTTATGCGACAGGAAGTATGGCAGGCAACAGGACATGCTGAAAATTTTGCAGACCCGATGGTTGAGTGTCAGAAATGTCATCATCGTTTTCGTGCTGATCAAATTGAAGATTCAAAAAAGTGTGCTGATTGTGGTGGTGTACTTGGTGAACCTCGTCAATTCAATATGATGTTTCAGACGAAAGTCGGTGCATCAGACGATAGTGCGGCGATTTCGTATCTTCGTCCAGAAACAGCACAGGGTATATTTGTAAATTTTAAAAATACGGTAGATGCGTATCATCCGAAACTTCCATTTGGTATCGCGCAGATTGGTAAAGCATTTCGCAATGAGATTACTCCGCGTGACTTCTTGTTTCGCCAGCGTGAGTTTGAACAGATGGA
>JAHFNN010000058.1 GCA_023267315.1 Candidatus Nomurabacteria bacterium
GTCTGTGGCTCCATTGGCAAATTTGGGTAGTGAATTCAAAGAAGAAGCTCCAACAGGTAAACCTGTATTCACTAAAAAACCAGATGTGGCACTAAGTACTGGGGAGCGTCAGTCTCGTCCACCAGTGGCGCGTGTTCGCCAAGAGCCGGATCGAGTAGGACTTAAGGAAATTTTGAAACAAGCACTAGGAGATACTGTTGCTACAGATACAGTCTTAGAAAAAACAGCAGATGAGCAACCTGCTCCTGCTCCGGAAAAGAAAGAAGCGCTCTCATTGTCGGCGCTAAAAAAGAAACCTGAAAAACCGGCCTCGCAGTCTTCATTTACTATTACAACTAAAAAAGAAGCGTCACCTGAGAATATTTCAGAATTGAAAAACGCGCTTGCTGCTGCGCTCGGTACTGCATCTCCAGAGAAGAAAGATGAAGATGCGCCTGCTTCTATACCTAAACCTACTCATATGACACCACCTCCACCTCCTGTTCCTGACAATTCTCTTGCGCTCGCAAAAGAAGCAGAAGAAAAGAAAAAGCGTGAAGAAGAGGAGCGAATACTCGCCCTACAAAAAAAGAAAGAGGAAGAAGATCGTGCTCGAAAGATGGCAGAAGAAGCTGCACAAAAAGAGCTTCTTGAAAAGACGAGAAAAGAACTTGCTGATAAAGAAAAGCAACTTCGTGATGAGGAAGAGCGAATACGAAACGAGCGGATGCAGAGAGAAAAAGAAGAAATTGCACGACGTGAAGCACTCGCCAAAGAGGCAGAAGAAAAAACAAAACAAGATCTTAAGGCACGAGAAGACGAATTAAAACGCCAGGAAGTATTGCGCCAAGAGGAACTCAAGAAGCAAGAAGCAGATCAGCTTGCACGACAGCAAGAAGAAGCGCAAAAGAAAAAAGAGGAATCAGTACCAAAGAAAAAAACTAAGGAAGTGCCCGAGGATATCCTTAGAAAAATTTTAGAATAAATTTTAAAATAAATATATATGAGAAAATATTTTCTTATTATTATTTCTTTGTTTGTTTTTATACCAGCGTACGCTCATGCGCAGGTACTCATAAATGAGGTGCGTATTGATGGTGGTGAATTCGTGGAACTCTATAATCCAGACAGTACTCCGACCTCACTTAAAAATTATTATTTCACCTACTATTCTGGAACTCAGCCTGATTGGACGAAACCGTTTCGTTCGAAGCTATTTCCTGATACAGCAACAATTCAAGCCGGATCGTATTATTTGATTGCTCTTGGTGAGTACACTGGCACTTTAGACTGGCAGCCGTATACAAGTTCATTTCTCTCAAATGGAGCGGGAACTGTGGCGATTTGGGATGGTGATCCGAAACAAGCTTCTTCAGAGCACATCGATGTGTTTGGGTGGGGGTCTGCGCTACTTTCTTTAGGTCAGCCATTTATTGTGCCAGATACGATTCCGGCTGGCGCGAGTTTTAGTAGAAAAGCTGATACTGACAACAATGCCACTGATTTTATAACAACTCCAGATGCAACTCCCGGTGAATTAAATAGTGTTGATAATAATAATTCAGATACTCCTCCAGCTAATCCAGATCCTGTTGCGGCAAATCCTTTAAAAAATATCATTGAACCAACAATTTCCACTAAAATAATTCTGAAAAATAAGGCGTTCGTTGGATTACCAACTACGTTCTCGAGTACCACATTGGGATATAGTAGAGAAGAACTTCTAAATGGAGTGTGGTCTTGGAATTTTGGAGATGGTACTATACAAGAAGACACACAATATTTATCTGATAAGAAAATGTTTAACCACGTGTTTGCCTATCCGGGTGAGTATGTTGTTACTCTTGAATATAAAAGGAACGCATATATACAAAATCCAGATGCTCTTGATCGGATGACCGTGAATGTTTCTCAGGCGAATGTTGCTATTACTAATGTCTCGTATGACGCAAAAGAGGGAATTGAAATTACAAATACAACACCAGCAGAGATTGATATCTCAGGATGGATTATTCGCTCTGGTGAGAGTCGATTCATTCTGCCTAAGAATTCTATTATTATGGCAAATAAAAAAATGATGATCTCTGGTGCACAGCTGGGACTTAAAATACAAGATGGGGGTAGTGTCTCGATTTCATATCCTGATGGAACACAAGTGTCAGTATTTCCTAAAGACACGGTGGCTCGATCTGATTCAAAAGTAAGAAATGGGGAAGTTGTAGAATCGTATTCTTCGGTATCAGATAGCGAAGAAAAAAGTATGGCAGAAAATCTTTTGTCGGCACAAGTTGCTCAAGCGGCTGATGGGAGTGATAAAAATAGTGACGCGGCTGGTAAACCTGGAGTCATTTCAAGTGGGTGGTTGTATGGAGGATTAGCAGGAATACTTATTATCGCAGCGTGGTCTTCGGTATATATACGACGCAAAAAAGCTTCGGGGGAGGCGACAGAAGCTGATTCGTTCACACTAGTAGAATAGCGCTCGCCTGTTTCTTTTTAAAAACACGCGTATTTGCCTACTGGCAAATCGCTATACTCGCACTGACGCGCTCCGTAATGTTTTTAAAAAGAAACAGGCTCGCTTGGATTAGCTGAGCCTGCTGATTAAGTTTAGTGGTGTTGTGTAAATAAAAAATCGTCCGCTTTAGCAGGATGATTTTTTATTTACTGTTGGGTCGTACCTGGTGTGAGGGGGTTTGTAGTTTCGTTAGTTTGATTTCCCAGAGAGAAATTTATAGAAGTTTTTTCTCCAGCTTTTACTAACACTTCTTTTGAAGAGAGTATTTTTTGATCCGCACTATTTTGTATTTTTACGGTGTAGGTTCCTGGGGTGACTTTGAATGAAAACTTTCCAGTATCTTCGAGTGTTTTTTGTTTAATAATATTCGTCGAGTCTTTTGGGGTGATGAGTATTTCTTTTGTTGTGTAGGATTCACTTGGTGTCGTGCACGGTGTGACGGTGAGTGCTCCTGGACATTCCACTGTGATGGTCACTACCCCCTGAACAATCCCCGCATTTTCTCCTTGCAAGATCGTTTCATCTTCGTTATTTTGCATCAGACTTGTCGTCTTAAGTGTTGCTAGTACTGATGTCGTTGCTGGGCCTTCATTTTGAGCGAGATCGGTATTTTGTGTGTTTGTTTCTTGTTCACCTCCCTGTGTTAATATTTTTTCTTTTTGGGCATTTATAACAGAATTCAAAGTGCTCATATCATGCGTCAAAGCGACTACATTTGTGTTTATAGCTCGATGACGATTTTCATTCGCATCTGAAGAATTTGATTTATCAGTGTCGTTATTTTTTTTACTTGAAAATGTCATTGGTGCTATCGTTGAAGTTTGAGCTACTCCCGAGAGAGCGACTTGGTCACTATTTGTATTTTCAAATGATGGTCGGAGGTCATTGATTACTGCAAGTACTTTCCCTTGCTTACCTTCATGAGAGAGATCTGAAAGAGAATTTGCAAGTTCGTCGCTATTTTGTATGAGTGCAACTTGGGCTGCTTCTTCTCGACGAGTGTCGAGTAAGTTTGCTTTTTTAAGTGTATCGATTTCACTCAAACGTGTTTTTACGTGTTCTGCGAGCACTGTTGCTCTTGCCTCAGTAGTGAACGAAAGCGATGTTGCTACTTTTTCTGCTACATGTACTTTAAAAGGATAGAGTAAATCTCCTGGGAGAGCGCTTTGTGATGCATATGCTAAACCACTGCCACCAGCAACAAAGATTAAGAGCACCGCCAGGGCTACTTGCATGAATCTGCTTACATGAAAAAGATGCCCAATTGGAGAAGGGATTTGTTTCTGTGTTGATAGATGTGATGGATGTGACGCTACGAAAGATTGTACACGCATGCGCATGTCGATCTTCTCATGTGGTGTCATCTTAACAGCACGTAGTTTTTTAAGTTGTGATATAAGGGGATTCATTTTATTCTGGTTGGTTAAATAATGTTCTGGCTTTTGCTATAGCGCGATGGATACGTACCGAGACTGTGTTTTCTGCTTCTCCGGTGATTCGCGCGATTTCTTTTATTGAAAGGTCTTCTACATACCGCATCATGAGCACATCTCGATACTTCTCTTCAAGTCCTTCAAGTTGCTTCAGTAAAATGCCACCATCAATTTGATCGATTACTTCAGGGGCTTTTGTATCTCTAAAGTCGTATCCTTCCTCAAACAGCGCATCTAATGATTCAGATTTTTTCTTACGATATTCATCGATAACGATATTTCTCGCGATTCTGTATAAAAATGCCTTCATGTTAATCACATGAGTTCCTTGAATAATGGATTCCCATGCTCGGGTAAAGGTCTCTTGGGAAAGGTCCAACGCACGCTCTCTATCAGAGATTTTTAAGAAGATATATCGAAAAATAGCTTGGGAATACTCATCGTACGCCCGCATGAAGTCTTTTTCGTTGATTGTGTCAGAGGAGCTTTTCATAAGTAAAGACGTGCTCTTTCCGTTATTCTTACAGCTACAGAGCAGCCCTTATTATATCTTTTCCTACGCGTAAAAAATAGGCCTCCGTGGCCTTTTGCCATTTGAGACGTATGGTTAGCGTTCGAGAACCTTTAAAAAAGGCGGGGATTTGAACCTCTTTGATATAAATGAATTGATTTGTTTTCGATACGTTAAAATCGCAATAGTTGTAATAAACATTGTTGAAATAATGAGACTGATAATAAATTGTATATCTGAAATTTCCTCCATATATTTCTAGACGCACTACAGTCTCTAATATTACCGATTTCATCGGTATAAGCTCGAAATTATATGGATATTTGGTATACCCCGTGAGATATATTAAATATAAAAAACTGAGAATGAAATTTGTTTAGATTAAATCTTTTACCAAAGATGTTTACGTAAGTAATCTCACGGGGTATACTTATACGCATGTTAACAACACAAGAATCTACTGCGCATCGAGTGCTCATTATTGGGGGTGGCTTTGCTGGAATCGAATGTGCTCGTCGGCTCAATAAAAAATCATTAGGATCTATCACGGTTACACTTATCTCGAACAAAACATATTTTGAATACTACCCAGCATTGTATCGAATTGTCACCGGTGAATCACCCCTTGAGGCGTGTATTCCGCTCTCATCTATTCTTCGCGGTAATAAAATTTCGATTGTGCAAGATACGGTCACTGCTGTCGACCTGACACAAAAGAAGGCTACCGGCAAAGATGGCGCAATATATGATTTTGATTCGTTGGTGATTGCGCTTGGGAGCGAGATTAATTATTTTGATATTCCAGGGCTCGACAGTCTTTCATTTGGATTCAAATCTGCGGGTGAAGCAATTCGATTGAAACAACACCTTCATGATTTATTTGTTGCGCATACTCATCCATCAAAAGACGAACTAGTGTCTCATTTCCATGTAGTAGTGGTGGGTGGAGGGCCTTCAGGGGTTGAACTTGTCGGGAACCTTCATTCTTTTTTGACTGATCTTGCAAAAAAACATAATACTGACCCTTCACTCATTACGATTGATCTTAATGAAGCATCATCGCGACTCGCGAAAGCATTA
>JAHFNN010000059.1:0-1208 GCA_023267315.1 Candidatus Nomurabacteria bacterium
CGCTTGAGCACAGGGTCATTGTCGGTGATTGCATTATACGAGTCAGCACCAAGATTTGGTATTGCTCCTGGGGATATTGCATTTACACGTACTTGTGGACTAAGAAATGATGCTGAATATCGAGTGAACTGAAGAAGTCCTGCCTTTGACATTGAATATCCAGGAGGATTAAATTTATCAGTATCCTCATACAATTTTGGGCTTGGCACAACAACGGCATACATTGAACACACATTAACAATTGAACCATTTCCTTGATTTTTCATTAACAAACCAAATGCTTGTGTGGACTGAATTGCCCAATAAATTCCTGAATCAAAGGAAGCTTTCAATTGATCATACGTAGCATTTTCCAAACGGCCTTCATTTGTATTAAAACCAGTTTTTTCGCTAAAGTTAAAAGAATTATTTACTAATCCATGAATTTTTATTGAGGTACTGATTTCTTCATATATCTCTGATGCTTTTTCGTGATCATTTTGGTCAAGAGCATATGCAAGTACACGATCATCTCCGTATAATCCCTTCAACTCCTTAGAGAAAGAATTTAGATTCTCTGAATTTATGTCAATAATAACAAGCTTATTTGCACCCGCATCAAGAATGCCCTTGGCAAATGTACGACCAAAAAATCCTGTTGCACCAGTTAAAACAATATTTTTATTCTCTAGTGAAAATGTTGTATTCATAAAACTAATTAATTAATAATTAAAACTCCATTAGTGTAACTAAGGTTATCCGATGAAGTATACAAAATAAAAGAACCATCACCTATTATGATAATTTAACTACAGTATCTAGACAAGTGATGAAATTAGTTGTATTATCAAAATGGATGCTCTTTTATATTTTCCAAATCACTGTTTTGAGAGGAACTTGCCGTGAAAACATTCTTCATACACTCGAATGAAACAAAAATTCATCCGAGTACTCTTGTTGGTGAACTGGGCACGAATGCTTTGAAAGGCGTTCGCGTTTGCTTCATTAATATGCCTCTTCGTGAAAGTGCGCGACCAAATACTCCCCCTCAAGGACCGGGTCTTATGGCCGCACGTCTTCGTCAATACGGAGCAACGCCGACAATCATCGATATTAATGCATACCGCATTAATGACGATTTTTCCAAAAACCAGGGACTGAGGAATGGACGCCATCTAAATCATGAGGAAGCCGAAAAACTTATTTTGGCCCACTTTGAAAAACATGGC
>JAHFNN010000059.1:1218-5505 GCA_023267315.1 Candidatus Nomurabacteria bacterium
GGTTTTTCAGGAAAAATTACAACGCTCAAGTGGCAACAGTGGGTTGCCCAATTCTGCAAAAAAGTTTCTCCTGATGCTTTCCTCATATCAGGTGGTGGTTTAGCTACAGAATTTAAGTCGGGACTCTTTAACTGGATCCCTGAACTTGACGCGGTTGGACACTCCGAAGGTGACGACATCATCCTGCTCTGTGCAAACGATGTGAATCGCTCGCAAAAAAACAGGGCCAGAATGACAGATTCACCTTTTTATATCGGAGAAATTACCGGCAAACACCGGTTCGTGTATGCGGGTGATCGACCACACGACCTCGATGTACTCCCTTTTGCGGCATGGGATCTCCTTGAAACTGATGTTTTCGGCAACCCTCTTCTTGAATGGTACATCGAAACCCCAGTATGGGGACTTGCGGCAAATAATTCCTCCGCGGCAAATTTTGTCACGAAGCGAAGTCTTACCACAGTCTCTTCACGAGGATGTCCTCACGCATGTGCGTTTTGCTATCGCGGCGCACAAGGAGAACGGAATTGGGGCATTCGGAGCCCAATGAATCTGCGGAGTGAGGTGGAATGGCTCATTAAAACATACAACGTCGACTTCATCGGATTCCCCGACGATAATTTTGCAGTTTCGAAACGGCGTTGTCAGGCACTACCTGAAGCGTTTAACGGACTCAACTTTCGTTGGGGGACCCACACTAGGCTCGACGAGTGTACTATGGACCGCCTAACGCCAATGGCTGATTCAGGATGTATCTATATCGGGGTTGGTGCAGAGAGTGCAGCAAAAAATACGTTGTACAACATGAAAAAAGGCGGACACATCATTCGCAAGGGTGGTGTTGAAAGGATGACAACGGTTGGCGATTATGAGTTTCCTACCATGATGATGGAAGGGATCCAGAACTGCCGAGAAGTTGGAATTCACGTCAATGCAACCTGGATGATGGCATATCCTGGGGAGACCCTCAACGACCTCAAAACAAGTGTTGCATTCATCAAGTGGCAAGAGGAACTTTACACAAAAAACCTTGTGCCAGGGACTCAGGCGTACGAGATTGCACGAGCATCCGTCAACCGAATGATGTTTACTGCAACAGCATATCCCGGAACAGACATGTTCAGGGATCCAAAAGTACAAGGTCTGCTCCATGAGACATTTGGGCTCAAATTTGAGAAAGGAGGTAATCCAATTTGTGATGACGCGATGGAATGGTACGTTCAAGAACTAGACGATGCCACCAAAGTGCTCTATGCAAAAAATGGGTCTTTGCTTAATTTTTCAAGCATGGCAGAAGACACCTTCCTCGAAGCGCGTAAACACATCGATACCGGTGCATTGGAACGAATCTTAGATCTTTAATCTGAAGAGCAAATGTTTAAAGGGGATTGCGCAAGCAATCCCCTTTTTTTTATTTCTTCCAAGCTATCATCAATGAAAACTCTCGAGGATAACTTGGAAATATATTAGTGAATATTCTATTTGTCGGTTCAAGATTATTTGTTATTTTTTTTGAAAAAACTCCAGACAGTCTTGACTGTAGTTGCATCGGTAAAAATGACAAGATTTTCTTAATAATTTTAACTGGGGTATGACCTCCTATTTTTGCGACGTTGTAGTGTTCAAAATTCACAAAATGTGCGTTTTCAAAATAATTTTCCCAATCAGAAAGTCGATACTCATTTTCACCATTCATTCTTCTTGTATGTCTTACATCGTGAGGGATTCCCATTCCAGTTTTTTCATCTTTTGAATATTCAATATCTAAAAGTTTTTCAAGTTCAGTTTTACTCAAATTATTTGATCTTGCTTTATCAATACAAAAAACAACGCCACCCGGTTTTAGCACACGAAATAATTCTTGAAGAGTTACATCAGGCGTAGTGGAATGATGGAGTGAAAAAAAATCAAATACAAAATCTACCGAAGCATCAGGAATTTCAAGGTGATTAAAATCAGCTACTGCCCCTACTATATTCTTAGTATCCCCTCCGGTTATATGTGTTACCACTTGCATCATTAATTCTTCGACTATTGCTTCACATGCTTCAACACCATATACACGTGTTACATTTGGCATCATTGCGAGTGTTGCCACAAAGGTACCTGGTCCTGAACCAATTTCAAGCCCAACTCCCTTAATTCTATTATGCAAAAACTTTAAATTAAGAATTTCGAGAAACTTGGTAAGCTCTTCAATAGTTACAGAGTTAGCAAGTCCATCAAATGTGAGTGCCTTTGCAATATCCATTGGGGGATGACCTGAAAGGGATAGAGAATATTTTGTTTTATAATGAGAATCTAATTCTTGTTTTAAACTAGGGTCAATTTTCCAATGTTCAATATCCATAGAGTTGCAATTATAAATTAAAAAAGTCATTATATCCAGTATGAATATCCTCGCTGTCATACCCGCAAGAAGTGGATCAAAAAGAGTCCCCAACAAAAACATCCGTGATTTCCACGGGAAGCCTCTTATTGCATGGGCAATTGAAGCTGCGAATAATTCAAAATTTATTTCAAAAACTTTTGTCTCGACAAATGACAGCGCCGTAGCGGATGTTGCTCGTGCTCATGGTGCTCAAGTTCCATTTCTAAGACCTAATGAATTAGCTCAAGACACTACAAAAATAGAACCTGTTCTTATACATGCGTTAGAAGAATTTGAAAAAATTGGTGAACGGATTGATGCTATCGTGCTTCTTATGGCGACTAATCCGCTTCGAACATCAACACATATTGATGAAGCAATCGCTTTATATAAAAACTCAAATGTAACTTCCGTTGTAACTGTGCACGAAACAATGGGGAATAGAAATCCTCATTGGATAATTAAACAAGATGATAAAGGTACACGTTTCTTTAATGACTCATCACTTAAAAATATCATCTCTCGAAGTCAGGACCTCCCTCCTTGTTACTCTCGCAATGATATTGCATATGTAATTAATCCAAAAAATCTATACGAATCACCTTCTAACTTATACGGGGATGATGTAAAACTATGCATTATGGATGATCTCTATGACTCAGATATCAATAGCCCTGAAGACTGGTATATTGCACACGATAAATTTAGACGCCACAGACTCAACTAATCGCCGTATTAATTATCTGAGCAATTCTTTCTCCTGCAAGCCCATCTACTTTGTAAAATTGCTGTTTTTTAACAAGTTCTCGCTCTCTACTATCTAGACTATTGTCTTTCAAATACATATCTATATTTGAAATTAATTGCTCAGAATTATTTGCAACTCGGAAAGGTTTAAGCGTAAACATTTTTTTCATGTGATCTTCATCATGATATCGTTTAACACTATGATAATAGTTTTTTGTTTGAAATCCATCAAAATTCACCACAACTTGCGGTACGTCATACACGAGCGCGTCTAAGCATAGAGATGTTGCGACCCAAATAAGAACATCTGTATACGCTAGTATATTTCTTAGAAAATCTTGGTCGACAGGCGTTAATTCTGTTTCTTTGTGTGTGCTTGAATCTAAAATACTTCCTGGAGACTGCACAATAATGTCATCGCGATTCTTGAAATAATCTAAGTTTGCAGGGTGATGCGGATGGTTTCTTACAAAAATTTGGACATCTTTTGGTAACAATCCGTCTTTCACCGCAGTAATCAAAATATTACAAATATCAGGATCAGTATCGGACAAAACGTTCCCACCCGGGGCAAACATAATTAATTTCTTTTCTGGATCAAGATTATTTTTTTCAAAGAATGATTTTTTATCTTCTGGCTTCTCTGAAATAAATCGATCAAATTGAGGTAGCCCAACAACATTAATCGATGATTCAGAAACCCCATGAATAGTAACAAGTTCATTTTTAATCACCTCGTTATTTACAATAAAAATTTCAGGTTTAATTCGAAGCAATCCTTTACTTAGACAATTATCCCACGATCGAACCATTCCTAGTGTTTTAATGTTGTGTTTTTTTGCCTCCCTCAAGAGCTGCGCACCCATCTGTTCAAATAAGTCAGTCGAAAAGACAAGGTCAGGTTTATAAGTAGATAATATATCCTCAAATATATCTTTCCCTGCAAAAAGAATATCTATATGATGAAAAAAGTTTATAAAAAAGTTTTTTCCTGCGAGCAAAAATACAGCAAATTCTCTTAAAGAGAATTTAATCAATCCACTGAGAGTTTTATCAGCATCTAATAGTTCCCTTCGTTTATAATGAAGATAATGTGTATCAATTAACAATCTTGCTAATGTCTGCATAAGATTTTCTTTCCATCCGCTAACAAAAGTTTGCAAATCAAT
>JAHFNN010000060.1 GCA_023267315.1 Candidatus Nomurabacteria bacterium
TTCAATAAAGTTGTGACCGTCAATTTCAATCACATGCCAATTGAACGCTTCCCATTTCGCGCGTAAATTTTCAAGCGGCATAATATCTTCCGTAAATCCATCTATCTGAATACTATTTCGATCGATAATCGCAATAATATTGTGCAATTTTTCTTTTCCAGCAAGCATTACACCTTCCCATGAATTACCTTCTTCAAGTTCACCATCAGACATCAGGCAATACACAAATCGTTTTGTGCCATTACCACCATCTATGCGATCTGCAATTGCCATGCCTACTGCTTGAGAAAGACCGGCGCCGAGTGGACCAGAGCTTGTCTCAAGCCATGGCATAAATTCTCGATGTGGATGACCTTGGAGTCGTGAACCAAATTTACGAAGTGTCTGTAATTCTTCAAGTGGAAAATATCCGGCATGCGCCATCGTCGAATAATAGACGGGGCAGATATGACCATTAGAGAGGACTACTCGATCACGATCGGCCCATAATGGTTCTTTTGGATTGTGTTTGAGAGTTTTAAAAAAGAGTGCGGTAAAAATATCTGCCATACCAAGGGGCCCCGCAGTGTGTCCACTTCCCGCTTCTACCAACATCGAAATAATCGATTCGCGAATGTCGTTGGCTTTGAGTTCGAGATTTTTAATTTCTGCGTCTGTGAGCATTACGATTTTATTATACCCCGTGCGATAGCAATGGTCTACTTATTTAGCAACATTCGTGCAATCCGTATATCATCATATGAATACTTACCGCCCAAATTTTCAAATACTGGTGTGAGTTTTTCAGTATCAAGCTTTTTAAATACAGCTTGGATTTTTGACAATGATTTTGAAAGTTTAGGAGTCACGAGACGTGATAATTCTGTATTTGTTATTTTACCCAGAGTTACCAGATCTTCAATATGACCAAAGATAGTTTGTTCCGATAATTCACGAGTTTCAGCAATCTCTGCAATGGTTTTACCTTCATTCCAAAGGTCTAGTGTTTTGTCTTTGGTATCAATCTTCTTTTTACCCAAAGAATATTCTGTGTTCGCCTTCAATATTCCTCCTGAAGCAGTGATAAAATTATTTTGCATTTTCTGAAGCTCGGGCGCTGGAATTTTTGCGAAAGCTTCTTCAGCTTCCTCTGATTTGATATGAAAATCTTCATCTTTCACAAGGACGTCTGGATGAACTTTAAATGTGCGTTCATTCCAACCCAATATATGGAGACCTGAGAGCCTTCGTACACGCGATAAAGCCACGTACCCTTGCCCGTACTCAAATACCTCCGAGAGATCCATCACCGCAGCGTCCATGCTCATTCCTTGGCTTTTGTGCACCGTAATCGCCCAGGCCAACCGAAGCGGAATCTGTGAAATCTGAGCTTTGACTTTACCATTTTCTTCAAGCGCCCAGTCCATTGGCTCTACGATAATTTTCCGGCCCGTACGCGTTTTAACAATTGGATAATTCGTACCCGGCGCAAAGCCCTCTACGGTACCCAAGGTACCATTCACAAATCCGTCCTTCTGATTGTTTTTTGTGAACATCACCGATGCGCCGACTTTAAGCGTCAGAATTTCAGGGGACAAACATCCTTTCTTTAGTATCGAAACAAGTATATCTTTTCCGGTCGCAGACATTTCAAATGTTTTTTGATCAGCCTTTATTTTAGTGAGTTCGCCAGTATTCACGCGATCGACATCAACATTATGAGAAAAAAGTTTAGGCGTATCTTTTGGTAAATCAGTACGTACCAACTTGCGTGATTGTATGTGCGCAAGATGTGTTTCGTTGAAGGAATCACTTCTTATGGCTGAAAGAATCGAGAGGAATTCGGTATCATCTTGGCGGTATTGTTCAGAAAGATAACACACGATTGGTGTCGCTCGACGCCACGCAGATGATTGATATGCGAAGAGATTTGGTTTTTCGTCATCGATAAATAGTGTTTGATTATCATCATTGCCGGCTTCTTGAGTATTTCTTACGACTGGTGGTAATTGGAAAAAGTCTCCAACAAAAATTACCTGAAGTCCACCGAAGGGATCACTCGAACTCCGAACTTCACGACATACCGCATCCACCATATCGAGCATATTCGCATGGAGCATAGAAACTTCATCGATAATAAGCACTTTTGCGCGATTGACTCGTTTTGAGATGTATTCACTTGAAGCAATCTTATCGAGCGCATATTTATCCAGGCTCGTTTTAATACCGATACCGCTCCATGAATGAATGGTCATGCCACCGATATGTGTAGCCGCAATACCAGTGGACGCACAAATAGCCACATCGATATCATGTTCATGTAAATAGTGCACATATTCATTGATTGTGTATGTCTTACCAGCACCAGGTTCGCCAGTCAAAAAGACATTGGCACCTGTTTTTAAAATCGACAGAGCTCGCGCTTGAGTCATACATATAAAATAGCACAAAGAGTTAGCTTCCTACAGATTTTCGAATTCTCGAATAGTTCCTACAATATCGTGTGTTTTGAAAATTGCCGATCCAATAATGAGTCGATCGACACCTGCATTTATGAGTTCGGGCGCTGTGTCAAAATTAACCGACCCATCAACACTCAAAACAACGTCAGGATATGATGCTCGGATTTTCTCAATCTGAGAAAGAACGCGGGCATCAAATTCTTCTCCTTGAGCACCGTCATGCTCAATACCCATGCATTGCACAAAATCAATATTTGAAATAATTTTAAATATATCTTCGACAGGAGTGGTCGTATTTATGGCAACACCGATAGCAATATTGTCTCTCACATACATATCAAGACCTTCAAGAAATTCTTTGAATGCTTCAATATCACCTACTGCTTCAATATGAAATACAATTCGTTTTGGACCCATACGAACAAACGTATCAAAATCTTCCACCGCATTTACAATCATGAGATCGAGTTCAAAATCAATATCTTCCCAGAATGGTAATCCTTCACGTTCGTTCAAAATATTATTGAGTGATTGTTCATCTCCATCATGAAATGGCCAAGTCACACTTTTTACAAAACGACCATCACAGAGGTCGATTTGCACGAGAGGAACAGCCCCACGCACGAGCGCGATCTTATTCTTCAAATCCTCATAACTTTTTGACATGATTGCCGGAATGATTTCTGCCATATATTTTTTATAATTACGTTTTAAAATTTCTCAAGACGACGCGTATGTCGTTCATCTCCAGAAAAAGCTGTTTCAAGAAAAATCTTCACCGCCTCTTTTGCTTCATCGAGGGTTATAAATCGCGCAGAAAGCGAAAGTGCGTTTGCGTTATTATGCTCACGAACAAGCTTTATGATCTCAAATGGGTCAGCACTTTTTCGTCCAGCAATATCAACGGCAGTCTTAGGAAAAACTGATCCATAGAAAAGCGCACAGCGAATACCGCTAGTCCTATTTGCAACCATCATTTCACCCTGGCCAGAACCGCCAAAAATGATTCCAAAACTTCCATCTTCACCTACTACCGCATTCGCCACTGGTGTCACAAAATCCGGATAATCATCATTCGCATCATAAGAGAAGGCACCTTTATCTTCCACAACATGCCCAAGCTCACTCAAATATACTTTGATTTTTTCTTTGAGTTCATATCCCGCATGATCTGATCCGATATATATTTTCATAATTTAATCAATAATTTGACGATGATCCAAAGGAGTATCATACTGGCACAATCCCCATGTTTTTAAATAATCGTTATATTTAATATTTTTACTAAACAAATCAACCATATTTCTCAATCCAATACCATGACATCCAGGAATTCCACCCGCTATATTTGAATATACTGGAATAATTGAAACAAAGAAGGAAAGGGCTATATACACAATTATAATCTTAACAAATATTTTCATCTTAATATCCTGCCTTCACAATCATGTTAATGTCTGACCAGGTGAAAAATCCTATTTTTTTCTGGTCACATGACGGCTGGTACACAATACCACAGAATTCTCCCCCGCCATGATGAAAGCCCGCCTTTGCATAAAACGGAATAATTGGCACAAAATTCCCCAAGATCACAAGCACAAACAACACGATAAGTATTTTATTCCACATAGTTATAATTAAATTACAAAATAATAATGAAAAATATTGATTCCCCAATCACAGTGCCCAGCACCAAACAATGGGCAATTTGATGCGCCAATTTTTGTAATACTAAACCAATTGAAATAATGGAGTACGAGCAAAATAACTACGATTATGACAATGTTTAGAATGAAGTTACGCATCTTCTTCCATGAAATTAGTCTTGTAAGGATCTGGATCAACTACATCTTTCCTGAAATCTACATTGTAATGTATTGGCTTTCCTTCTGTATCTGTTCTTTTTACATAGACCTTATCTACTTCAAGCGTGTAGTTCTTATCATTCTTTGAAACTATCTCGCATTCTTCAATACCGCCATCAACACGCGCCATAACCTTGTGACCCTTCTTAAACTTAGCAAAAATTTCTTTTTCTGTATCAGAAATCACTCCGCCTTCAGGAATACGAGTAGTTGTGAAATTTTGATTTTCTTGAGACATTTTGATGTGACTTAATTTCTTACAATAAAATTATAGATAGAGTCTTTAACAAATTGGTATGGTGTGATTAAAACAATAGCACCGCAACCATGCTGACTACAAAATTCATTCATTCTATCTTTTTGAACTTTCGTCATGTAGACAGATTGACCGGAGAAAAATGGTACGAATAAACATATCGCTAAGAATATAACTATTAACGCACCGATTATTGTTTGTCTCATATTATTTTATTGTATTCCCCGTCTTAATGACATGATCAACAAGTGTGTGCGTATACCCCATTTCGTTATCATACCAACCCATCACTTTCACTAGATTCCCTCCCACAACACGTGTCATTGCAAGATCTGCAATAGAAGCATGTGATTCACCCAAAATATCTGAAGATACAAGTGGTTCATTAGTCACTGCAAAAATATTTTTCCAGTGATCATCTGCGGCAGCTTTTTTCAAAATATCATTTACTTCTTCCGCAGTAGTCGGCTTCTTAGAGATAAACGTTACATCTACGATTGATCCCGCAGGTACTGGTACACGAATCGAAATACCATCAAATAATCCTTCGAGTTCTGGGAATGCTTTTGTCACTGCAATCGCAGCACCAGTAGAAGATGGCACGATATTTTGTGCAGCAGCACGACCTTCGCGAAGATCTTTCTTACTAGGTCCATCTACAAGTGCCTGTGAAGCTGTATAACCATGTACAGTATTCAAAATAGCCTTTTCTATACCAAGTACCTCATGAAGGATTCCAATGAGTGGAGAAGCCGCATTTGTCGTACATGATGCATTGGAAGTAATATCACAGGTACCGAATTTTTCTTCATTTACACCAAGGAGGATTGTTTCTCCTTTTACGCCGGCAGTGTCGCCCTCTTTTGCTGGTGCTGAAATCACCACTTTCTTT
>JAHFNN010000061.1 GCA_023267315.1 Candidatus Nomurabacteria bacterium
CTTAACAGCATCAGGAACTGGAAATACTGTTGTGTATGCAAGTACTGGAGCAGATCAAACTGTAAGAAATATTACTTATTACAATTTAACAATAAATAAAACTGGATACACGGCAAATCTTTCCGGTACAACTACTGTTTCAAATAATTTAACAATAACAGCTGGGGCACTTGATGTTACAGCAAGTAATTATGGCTTAATTGTTCAAAAAAACTGGACAAATAATGGAACATTTAATCCTCGATCTGGAACAGTCACATTTTCAGGATCAGGTGCACAAACAATCAATAATGCGAACACCTGGTACGGTCTTGCAATTACTGGAGGGAATAGAACAGTTTCATTTCAGTCGAGTGTAGCGCAAACAATTTCTGCAGGAGGATCACTTACATTAAATGGAACTTTAGGAAATGTGTTAACTCTTGCGCCACTTACGGCAGCAACTTCATGGCAATTGATTGTAGGATCTGGTGTTACTCAGTCAATTTTATATGTTGGAGTTTCGTATTCAGATGCTTCAGGTGGCGCGCAAATCCAAGGTGATGTAACTTGTGTGGATGGTGGGCACAACTTAAATTGGTTATTTGGTCCTGCAGGAATTTCTATTTCTGGAACTTCTAACTCAAATGGTTCGGTTGTTCGGGTTGCAATAAATAATTCACTTGATAGCAATCAGGCGACAATTTCTGGTGGAACATGGACAATAACAAGTGTTACGGTAAATTCAGGAGATATTGTCACCGCATATATAAATACTGTAAATGATTCTGTTGAATCAACTGCTATTACTAAATATGGTGGTTCAGGTGATATAACGGGGATGGTCCTCACTTCTGGAATACTAACAATAGGAAGTAATCAAAATAATACAATAACTATTTCAAATCTTTCTCAATATACGGCATCAAATGATGAAGATGTTATGCAAACAGTTTCTGGAGGTGCACTTTCAGTACAAGGGACAGGTAACACATATACAAATCCAACCCTTTCAATTTTGTCGGGTAACGTTCTCGCTGTTGGAAATACTGAAAGTGTAACGACTGGGAAATTAAATGTAGCGGGAACACTTTCTTCAACAGGAAATGCTGCATATTCTCTTAACGCAGTATCGGGGACTTTGTTCACCCTCTCTGGTGTATTTACACAAGCTACATCAACGGTAGATCTTTCTGGTAATGGTGATGCGACGATCAATTCTGGCGCGATTACATTTTATAATCTCACTTCATCGGGAACGGGAGTAAAAAGTGTTAGCGGTTCCAATGCGATTACCTTTGCGTCTGGAGGTACGCTTACTGTTTCAAATGGTACTTTCGATCCAGTGACTGCACCTGTAGGGGTAGGATCAAATACGCTAACAGTTGGTGCAGGGACCGTTCGTGTTGATGCTTCAACATTTGCAGGATCATACCCGGCTCAATTTAGTACCGTTAATTTAAATATAAATTCAACAGTTGATTATTATTTAAATGGAACACAGACAGTTTCAAATACTATTTCGCCATACTACAATCTTAAAATCTCGAGTGGTGGAACTAAAACACTCGGTGGCGCGACGACTGTCCGTGGTGTACTCACTATTTCTGCAGGAACACTCGCAGCGGGTTCTTACAATCTAACTCTTTCTGGCTCTGGTACACCCTTTGTAAGTACTGGAACCTTTGATCCAGGTACAGGAACAGTAATTTATACTGGATCGAGTCCTTCGATTGGAATTGCCTTGGGTACTCTTTCACTCAATAACCTCACAATAGATGGTACCGGTACTGCGACAATCGATAATGGAGTAATAGTTTCGGGTACTGTGACTGTAACAAGTGCTGTTACAAATAACAGTGGGTTAACAGCTTCAACTGCAATCTCTGGCGGAGGTACTTTCACGAATAGTACTAATGCGTGGTTGAATATCGGTGGTACTATATCACTCACTAATCTTATCGCCACTGCCGTTGGTAATAATGTCGCATATATATCTACTGGAGCACAAACGATTTTACCAGTGACCTATGCAAATCTCATAAAGTCAGGGGCTGGTGGGGTCGCAACACTTTCTGCAGGGACTGTGGTGAATGAAGTGCTCACTATTTATTCAGGTACAATCGATACTGATAATTCAAATAATTATCCACTTACCGTTACTGATATAGATATCGAACCATCGGGTACTTTGCTTGGTCGGGGATCACTCATTACGGTATATGAAAACTGGGTAAATGGGGGAACCTTTACTGCGGGAACATCAGAAGTTAAACTCACCGGAGGGCTTACAAGTATGATTTTGGGTGCAAGCAATTTTTATGATTTGACGATTACGCATACTTCAACAAAGGAAGTTGATTTTTCCACAACGGGCTCTCATGTTATTTCTGTTTCAAGATTCTTCACAGTTACTGGTCATGCAGGCGCTCTCATAAAATTGTATTCAACAAGTGCAGGTTCAAAATGGCACCTTCTTCCTGATGGAGTTGCTCATGTTAATTATGCAAATATACGTGATGGGGGATGTGAATCAGGAGCTATTACTATTGTGCCGTTTGTTTCGACCGACTCGTACAATAACGATGCGTGCTGGCATTTCTTCTCTCTCAAACCATTTGTATATAAACTGACTACTGCGAATACAGTTGAAGTATATGATGTTGGGAATGGCGGAACAGGACATGGATCTGCTAGTTCACCATATCTCGCGAAGATAATAGCTCTGCCTGGTGATTACAATGTTGTGCAACCAATTTCGCTTGCGATTGATCCGACCTGGGGCAAATTGTATGTGACAAGCACTGATAATTCCGCAGAGGTTCAGGTGGTGGATATTAGTAGTAGTTCTGTTTCAGATTGGGTATACGATCATTCCATTGATTTATCAATCGGAGGAAACTCTATTGTTACCGCAAAAGACATTGCTGTTGATAGTGCGGGAACAATAATTGTACTTGAGGCGGTCTCGAATACTGGCGGAATCTTTGTAGAGGACGCTAATGGAAGTTCGTTTCAGCAAACACACTCTGTATCCAGTGCGGGTAATCTTGCATTTTCTTTCTATCCATATAGTGGCACGTACAACACGTTTCCAACTTCAGGGTATGTGTATGTGTATAATGAATATGGGTTAGGGAATCACCTGTATGTGTATCCATATTATTCTGACGGTTCAACGCTCTCGTATTATGGGGAAGTCGCCTATGGATTTGCTGGATATCAGAATCCAATGGGACTTTCTATGCACAGTATGAGTGATGGAAGTGCGTACTTAGTCTTTGCAGCAGCTCCGAATACTACGTACTTTTTTAGAGCGAATGCAACCTCACCAGAACTTCCATATTCTGGTGCTGCATGGGTTACTTCTGGTTCCGCACTCATTGGTACGTCTCCTGATGGTGTTGCAATTCAAGATCTTATTACAACAAGAGAGGCTGGTAGTGATTTTGCGTATGCAGCAGGTGCTAATGGGATTCTCTATACAATTAACTCATTTATTTCGCCAGCGGTCTCTCATGAAAGTGCTATTACGAACGGATTGAAAAGCATTACCTTTGATTCTAGTACTGCATTGTTATTTGGAGTATCTAATGTAACCTCGGCGTTGTATAATTTGATTCCGTAAACTCTAAAAAAATGAAAAAAAATCTGCGTATAATTTTAAAAACATGGTCTTCTAAACACAACTTGTTTCATTTTTTTTCAATTTACAGTTCTAGAAAAAAAACATCCGGGTTTACAATTATTGAACTTGTACTCTATGCGACACTTGTTGCGCTTCTTTCCTTGGGCATTGCTTCATTCTGGGATATTACCAAGCAGGCGGGACTTAAGGATAAATCTATTTCTATAGTTGAAGAAGAGGGGGTATTTGCCGCTGATGTCATTGGTGAACATATCAGAACTGCGCGAAGAATTTGTATCCCTAGTGGAAGTGGGTCGACTGAAAGCACTCTTGATCTTGATTCAAATTGCACAGTGCATACCGGGAATCATATAGTGTTTACTTTAAGTGGGGGTCGTCTTATTATGACTGAGAATGGTTCCGATATTCCTCTCACAGATGCACGGGCATATATTTCTTCCATTACATTCGCTAATGCTGGTGGGTCCAGCATTGATTATTCATTTACGATGGAATCAAAAAATTATTCATCAACAGATTCTTTTGGGTATTCAAAAATATTTTCAGGGGGAGGTACAATTCGACAATAACACGATGTCTTTATATGGGAAAAAATAAAAAAAACAATTTAAATACTTTGAAAAAAAATACACACCACACGGATGGATATGTAACACTTGTGCTTGTTATTATTATTGGCGTTCTTGCGTTTGCCATCGCTCTCTCTGCGATTACTGATGGTGTCTCTGCTTCAAAGTCGGGCTTTTCATTTATGCAGTCGTATGAGGCGAGGTCATATGCGAATGCTTGTGCTGAGGAGGTGTTGTATAAAATTCATAGTGGCACTATCTCTCTTGGAACATCAGATAGTACTAGTGAAGTCTTCAGTAATGGTTCATGTTCCGCATCTACAAATGTGAATGCTCTTGGTGCCATAACTATGAGTGTTTCTGGAGTAGCATTGCGTGCAAAAACAGATATTACGATAACGGGAACAGTTTCTGGTGGTAAGGTGACAATTACTGCTTGGCAGTAATCAATAAAATAAGCTCTGTTGATAACTATTACTTGCTAATGCCCATATACAGCATATAATTACTACATTGGATTACTAATTTATATTTAATTATTTTTATACATGAACACGCGCATTTTTCGTTTGAATAGAAAAAATAAAGAGGCTGGATTTACGCTCCTTGAGCTTCTCTTGGTTGTTGCCGGTATCGCGATCTTGGCTACCCTCATATTCGTTGTCTTGCGACCGGGGGAGACCTTGAATCAATTTCGTGATTCAAAGCGTGCGTCAGATGTTCAGGCAATTATGGCGGCAATGCAGATGTATGCGTTCGATAACAATGGTGATGTTCCTGACAAGACTTCTACTGGCTGGGGTGCTAATAATACGCCGGTTGAGATTTGTACAGGAACGAGTGGGGATCTTCCTACCAGAAATGGGGGTTCAGGAAGTGATTTGACTACGTGCGCTCTCGGTTTTATCGATTTGCTTACTAATGCAAAATACCTAACAAAAATCCCAACCGATCCAGGAACTGGTTCAACGGCTATTCCTAATGGGGATACAAAATATACAGCAGAAATTGATGCAACCGGTTTGGTTACGATAACTGCAACTGATTCTGCTGGTGATCCTATTACCGCTATTGGAAAGTTTACACACCCATAAAGGTATAGTACTCATTTTTCCTTAGTCTAATGCCTAAAAATATAATAGTAGATAAAAAAATAATATTTGGGACAATCAGTCTTCTCGGGCTCTTTGTTTTAGTGTATTGGTTTGTTCCGTATACTGAGAAATTTTCTTTAAATCTTTTTA
>JAHFNN010000005.1 GCA_023267315.1 Candidatus Nomurabacteria bacterium
AAATAGTGATTATGGTAGGTAAATAAAGTCCTAAACAATTCTTAAACCTTAAAAACTCCAACCAAATGAGTCTACTCTTAATTCTTGGAATACCCATGCTCGATAGCATTACTGCCTCGATACTATTTTGTAAAATGTTTACCGCAACAATCGCAGGTATTGGCTTGTTACGGGGGTATGCCCCACATGACCGATCCAACAAGCAAACAGTGCTAATGATACTTCTTGGCATACCACCACTTGTTGCATTTTATATGCATAATGAATTCGTAAATTTCATTTGTATATCACTCATTATTCTAATAGTCGGAACAATGATTGGGAGAAGTATTGGCAGTCATATTAAAAAACTCCATGGCTTTGGAAAATTTGAATACGACAAAGGGCCAAAAGTATCTCGCTTTATTTTTATTGCCTATATCATTATTCTGTTTTTCTTTTCTCAATCTCTGACAAAATCAGAAGAATCACTCGAAATACTAACTCAATCTATGGCGTTAAGCGCATTGTTTGCCGGTGTACTCGGGTACCTCATACTTATAGTATGTAAATACGGCACGAAGTTCCGTCCATGGTTTGCAACAGACATAGAGGTAGTGGTAATTGCAGTGGCGACTGTAGAATCAACAGCACTCATTGCGTATTGGAGCGAAATGGATATCTGGTCCTTTGATACTTTCAATATCTTTCTTGTATGTTTACTAGGAAGTATTGTTGGTAAGTGGGAAATTTCTACACTTATTCGATCAGAACAGGCAGAATGTATTAAGATTTAGGAAGATACATATTGGTAAAATATTCAGCGGATATAGATCATTGATCTATATCCGCTTTATTTTTTCTTTGAGTGAAATTTCTTATGGACCTCACGCAGTTGCTTATCAGTAATATGAGTATAGATCTGCGTGGTCGCAATATTGGCATGACCCAACATCATCTGCACACTACGAATGTCTGCACCGTTCTGCAACAGATCCGTGGCAAAACTGTGACGAATAACGTGTGGTGTCACTTTTTTAGAAATACCCGCCTTGATTGCATAGTGTTTTACAATACGCTCGATTGAACGTGGCGTAAGTCGTGATTCTCCTTTTTCTTCTTTCTCTTTCACTGGTGATAGACCAATAAAAAGTGCTTCATTCAAATCTGCTCGTTTTTTTAAATATGCGCGAATCGCAGACTTCGCTGTTTCAGAAAGAAATACCACACGAACTTTTTCTCCTTTTCCTCTGATTGAAAATTCGTCCTTTGAAAGATCGAGATCACGATTGAGTGAACACAATTCCGAAAGACGAAGCCCTGTTGAAAAGAAAAGTTCGAGTATTGCTCGATCACGCAATGACTTCAACGAATCATCGGAAGGAGCAGAGAGCAGTCGTCCAAGTTCATCTACTGATATCAAATCGAGATGTCGTTCTTTTATTTTCGCAAGTTCAATACGATCGGGCGAGAGGGAAGTAATACCTCGCTTCATCAAATATTTCAAAAATACACGAAGTGCAATCAGATAATAATTTTGAGTATTGCGCTTCATGGTGCTACTCATTTGTCCACGTACGCGCACCCCTGGTTTACGATTTAAAAAGAGTCGAAATTCACGTATCGAATCATCAGAAATATCTTTTGGATTCTTTATTTTTGCAAAATCAAAAAATTGAGTGAGGTAATGATCATAATTTGTGACTGTTTTTAAACTATTACCTTTTTCGATTTCAATATGTTCAAGAAACTCACGTTTTGTCTTTTCGATATCAGAAGCCATGTATAAATTATAGCAGATTCAAGTGTCGTAAAATGTTAAAAACATCGCAACGACCAAAAAGGGGAGAAATCTAGGGCTCTATGCGAGGGGGCTTGCATTTTTTAGATATATATGCTACTATGTTGGGGCAATGTTAACAACGAAGAAAAAGACTACAATTATAAAGAAACACCAAATCCACGACAAGGATACGGGATCTCCAGAAGTGCAGGTGGCTATGCTCTCAAAAAAGATTGATGAGCTTGCGTCTCACCTTAAAAAGCATAAGAAGGACAACCACTCACGTCGCGGACTTATTAAGATGGTAGCTGACCGAAGAACACATCTTAAATATCTCGAGCGAAAAAATAAGGGCCGACACGAGTCTCTCGTAAAAAAACTCGACCTTAAGTAATCAAAATCCCCCGAGGTTATCCCAGGGGATTTTGTATTTTTAGGGTATACTCTAGTTGTACATTACAATTTTTAATAACGTAATCTGAATTTTGATATTTTTTTAATAAGAGCCAAAATTCAATTTTTAATATTTTTATGTCCATAATTAAACATAAAGAGCAGCGTGTCGCTGTTTTTATAGACACGCAAAATTTGTATCACAGTGCGAAAAATTTATATAAACGAAAAGTAAACTTCGACCAGGTCGTCAAAGACGCAGTTGCAGGCCGCAAGCTTGTCCGTGCAATCGCCTATGTCATCACCTCTGAAGCAGGGGATGAGAAAGGGTTCTTTGATGCGCTCACTAAAATGGGAATCGAAACAAAAACAAAAGACCTGCAGGTTTTTGCGGGTGGTGCAAAAAAAGGCGATTGGGATGTCGGACTCGCGGTAGATGCGATCACCATTGCTCCACGACTTGATGCAGTCGTCATCGTATCGGGTGATGGAGACTTTATACCACTTGTAGAATACCTACAAAAAAATTCTGGTGTGCAAGTTGAAGTCGCATCATTTGGAAAATCAACATCATCTAAACTCCGCGAAGCAGCCGATGACTTCATCGATTTATCAGAAAATACGCGCAAATATTTAATCGGATACCGGTAGAAGCTGCAAGTTATAAAGTTAAAAATAAACACTAAAAAGAAATCCCCGATTTCGCTTGCGCGAAATCGGGGATTTTAATAAATAAAAAGAACTATTTAAACTACTACTGTTACTGGCTTTCTCAATATCTCAAGCATTTTGTAACAGAGAAATGTTAGACGCGAAGTATTCTGGTACCATGGAATTTCAGGAAATTTCTGAACGAGCTCAGGGATAACAAAACAGTCAAAATAATTAAAAGCTTTTTCGAATTCCTCTTTTCCGTTCTCTGGCCATAGTTGCAGGTTTAAGGTAAATAATGTTTCAAGTGATGCACATATATACTGAAATCCAGCTTGCTTATTTACCGGAAAATTAATTTGGCGAATGATTCCAAGTACAGCTAAAAAATTCTCAACAATCTCTGCTGCGTTTTTATGTGCAGAAAAAGACCTTAAACTATTCAGATAATACTCATCAATAAGAAATTTGAGTTGTATCTGTTGTAAAACAATCTCTGTAGTGAGCAGATCAACAACAAGTTTCTCATAGACAATTTCTTTAATAAATTTTTCTACTCGGCATAAATCTTTGAAACGATTAATAAGATCTTTTTGATTAATTGCAGACTTCTGCCAACCTTTTTTAATCGTACTGAGAAAATATTCTCTACAGCCTCTGTCTTCAAGAGCTCTTACAAGCCCCTCCCTGAGCTCAACTTCAATGTTGATCAGATTTAATTTTGCATTTGCAAATCGTTCCAAATAAGTAAACAAGTCCTCCGGAGAAATTTCTTTCAACTTATACCACCAAAGGTTTTGGGCATGACTAATTTTTGTTTGGAAAAGATCCTTAAAATCAAATCTTGAATAAGTGCATAGTTTTTTAAAGCCCTCAAAGTCTGCTGCTCTTATTTCTTTTACAAGCGGACCATGCTCATTGGATGGAACAGAATAAATAGTTGGAGAAACTTTTTCGACTTGCAGTTTATTTTTTTTGCTCTTCTTCCGAAAAAGCCAGAAATACCGCGCAGCAAAAAAGGAGAAAATTACAGCAATAATGAGCCCAGCTTCCCAGCCAGAATCCATAAGAAGAATAGTTAAGACAGTCATAGTTTTTAGTTTTTAAATTGTTATTTATCGTAACCCTACCGTATCGCTGTACCCAAGTCAACAAGCCTCGATTTTTATCTATCATATGCTATAGTGCCTACATTAATAGTAACCGCGAGTCGGCAGACAGGTAGGATTGTACAAAGACACCAAACGTACAATACTAAAGTCTGAAGATTCGCCAAAAATAAATGCATAAAAAAGAATATGAATTAGAAATTGCCGGCAAAAAAATTATTGCGCAATTTACAGATTTAGCGGACCAAGCAAATGGTTCAGTTATTTTAAAATGTGATGACACGGTATTGCTTGCAACTGCGGTAATTTCAAAAAGCGGAAAAAATAATCCAGGGTTCTTCAACTTGACCGTTGAATATTTAGAAAAATTTTATGCTGCTGGATTAATCTTGGGTGGACAATACAACAAGCGGGAAGGTCGTCCATCTGATGAAGCAATTTTATCTTCACGTATTGTCGATCGTACAATTCGCCCACTATTTGATCAACACATAAAAAATGCGGTGCAGGTAATTATCACAGTCTTATCTGTTGGAAAAGCAGATCCGGGTGTTCTTGCAATCAACGCAGCATCACTTGCACTTGGTGTTTCTGATATTCCATGGCGCGGACCAGTCGGCGCAGTACATATCGGAAAAGTAAAAGGTGAAACAGAAATTAAATATGATGAATATGTTCCACACATGGGTGAGCCTGTGTATGATCTTGATCTCACTATTTGTGGACGTGCAGGGAATATATGCATGATTGAATCAATGACCTTTGAAGAAAAAGAGGAAGACTTGGGTACAGCTATCGATATCGCTGGTGGCTATATTACCGAGCTTGAAAATTGGCAGAAAATGATTATCTCTGAAATCGGAAAAGAAAAACTATCATTTCCAAAAAAAGAAGTAACTGATGAAATCAAAAATTTATTTGAAGAGAAAGTAGGAGGTATGCTCCGCGCTGGATTGTTTGGTAAGGATGGTAAAAAAACAATTCACGAAGCTGAAGATATTTGGAAAGAACTTACGAGTGCAACATGGAAAGATGATGAGGAGACACGTTTCACTGCAGAAGACTATTTTGAAAATATGGTAGACCAACTTGTACACGAAGGTGCGATCAAAGATAACAAGCGTGCAGATCTCCGAGGAATGAACGAGGTGCGAGCTTTATATGCTCAGGCAGGTAAGATTTCACCAGTGTTGCACGGTTCTGGAATATTCTATCGCGGAGAAACACACGTCTTCTCAGCACTCACGCTTGGGGGACCAGATGACATGTACGTCTTAGATGGTATGGAAGTGCGCGGTGCGAAACGTTTCATGCATCACTACAACTTCCCGCCATATTCAGCAGGGGAGACAGGACGCGTCGGTGGACTCAATCGTCGTGAAATGGGACACGGCATGCTCGCAGAAAAAGCGCTCGTCCCAGTTATTCCTTCAAAGATGGATTTTCCGTACACAATTCGAGTAGTGTCTGAATCAATGGCATCGAATGGATCAACATCAC
>JAHFNN010000062.1 GCA_023267315.1 Candidatus Nomurabacteria bacterium
AAAGCAAACAAAAAACCACCCCTCACGGGGTGGTTTTTTGCTGTCTCTAAGTGGTACAATGATGTATCAATTATTTATAAAACTATGCAGAAAAAGAAAAAAACAATTTTGGTGACGGGTGGAGCTGGATATATCGGTTCGCATACAATCGCCGAACTTATTTTGGCTGGCTACGATGTCGTCTCTGTGGATAATTTTTCCAATTCATCAGCAAAGACTTTTACTCGACTCACGAAACTCACGGGCAAGAAGGTCAAGAATTACCCGATCGATTTATGTGATTATAAAAAAATAAAAAAGACATTTCCCGGTAAAAAATTTGACGGCATCATTCACTTTGCGGCATGGAAAGCGGTAGGGGAATCTGTCGAGAAACCACTTGCGTACTATGAAAATAATCTCGGATCGCTTGTGGGGGCACTTCACATTGCAAAACTCTGTCATACAAATCAATTTATTTTCTCTTCTTCATGTGCGGTATATGATCCAAAAGAAACTCCACCATATACTGAAGATTCGAAATGTGCACCAGCGTCTCCATATGGTATGACCAAGTTTTTGGGCGAGATGTTGCTTCGTGATTATACGACTAATACACCACATTTTTCTTCGGTGAGTTTGAGATATTTCAATCCTGCAGGCGCGCACCCGACGTGTATCATTGGCGAAGAAGCAAAGAAGAAAACAGAAAATTTGGTGCCGATTATCATCAAAGCAGTCAAAACAAAAAAACCGTTTACTATTTTTGGTAAAGATTATGAAACCAATGATGGTACCTGTGTTCGTGACTATATACATGTATCCGATGTGGCAAAAGCACATGTGGCAGCACTTGCGCACGTAGATTCAAAAGAAGCGGCGCAGTATGAGGTCTTTAATATTGGTACTGGTGTCGGTGTAACTGTTCAAGAAATGGTGCGTGCATTTGAATCAGTAAATACTTTAAAAGTCCCGTTTGTGTACGGCCCACGACGAGCGGGGGATATGGCAGCTGTGTATGCTAACACCAAAAAAGCCGAAAAGAAATTGGGATGGAAACCAGAATACTCACTTGCCGATATCATGAAGACTGCGTGGGAGTGGGGGCAGATGAGTGCAAAAAATACTCGGAAGAAGTAGCGCTATTTTCTGACCAGTACGCCTGTGATACAATACTAATCACATGATAAATAAGCATTTTTTCAAAATCCTATTTACGTTTATCGTCATACTCTTAGTGAGTATTGTTGCGCTTTCTGTTATAAACAATTACGGGAATAGTCATGATAAAAATGCTTCAGCAAATAATTCTGATTCAGGAAACTAGGGTTGTGATTGTTTGACATCTATCAGATATCTTGCTAATATAATTTCCGTTGGCCCTAGACAGCAGGCAAACCGTAAGCCCTGCCCAGGTCGAAGTAGAGAGATTTCTCTCTCGTCTAGAAGGCCGCATTTATGCGGTTTTTTTTAATTTAAAAAATATATGGCAGTTACAAAACAGAAAAAGGCAGAAACAACCAAAGAGCTCGACACACTTCTTGCAGGAGCAAACTCGGTAGTATTCGTCAATTTTCACGGCCTCTCGGTCGCGGATACGACAATGCTCCGCCGAAAGCTACGCAATGAAGGAGTAGGGCTTAAGGTCGCCAAGAAGACGCTCTTGAAGCGATCACTTGGTGTGAAGGGGGTCGCTGGCGAATTGCCAGAACTTTCTGGGGAAGTCGCTATCGCATACGGAGCAGATTTACTTGCTCCTGCGCGTGAAGTGTACGCATTCCAGAAGGAGAGTAAGGATAAGATTGCAATCTTGGGCGGAATCTTCGATGGCAATTATAAAGGCAAAGAAGATATGCTTTCGATCGCAACCATCCCACCACTTCAGACACTTCGTGGAATGTTCGTAAATCTTATCAATTCACCGATTCAGCGATTTGCGGTGGTGCTCGATCAAATCGCAGCTAAAAAAAGTTAATTATCAAATTTAATTTATTACATATTATGGAAGAAACAAAAGTAGAAGTACCAGCAAAGTTCAAGGACCTTGTTGAAAAAGTTGAAGGAATGTCAGTGCTTGAATTGCACGAGCTCGTAAAAGTACTCGAAGCAAAGTTTGGTGTTTCAGCAGCAGCTGTTGCATCAGCAGGACCAGCAGCGGCAGGACCAGCAGCTGAAGAAAAAGATGCGTTTGATGTTGAGCTTACCTCAGCAGGTGAGCAAAAGATCGGCGTTATGAAAGTAGTAAAGGAAGTGCTTGGCTTGGGTCTTAAGGAAGCTAAAGACCTCGTTGATGGTGCTCCATCAATGCTTAAGACTGGTATGAAGAAAGCTGAAGCTGAAGATATGAAAAAGAAGATTGAAGAAGTCGGAGGTAAGGTAACATTGAAGTAATCTTCAATGTGTACACTTAGCGCCTGAGGATTACCTCATGCGTAAGTGTCCACTTCATTCCCTTACCGGCGACCTTCTGAAAGAAGGGAGTCGGACAAGGTAACACTCAAATAACTTATTCTCAATAGGAACAAAAAAATCCCCGAATAGGGGATTTTTTTGTTCCTGTACTTACTTGTGTATTTATGGTAGAAAGAGGGCAAAATTGAAAACAATATTAAAACTTACAACTATGGATAACCATGCATTTAATGCAATTAGTACTGTCGATGGACGCTACTGGGATAAAGTAAAAGAACTCAGTGAGCCTTTTTCTGAAAAAGGACTGATGCGGAGACGTTTAGTGTTGGAGGTAGAATTTTTCATTTTACTTTTAACTGAAGGACCGGAACGCACGAGACATGATCTTTCTCTTGTTTTTAAACAATCTCTGAGAGATCTTTACATGAATTTTTCTGATGAAGATATGGCTCGAATCAAAGAGATTGAAAAGACCAGCGAACATGACGTAAAGGCAGTTGAAAATTTTCTTAAGGAAAAAATTTCTGTGTTCGGACATCCTGAATTAAAAGAATTCGTACATATGGGACTGACTTCTGAGGATGTAAATAATTTTGGGTACGCGCTCCAGTCTCGCGATGGCTTCTCTATCATCATGAAAAAAATTGATGAGAACATCAATTGGCTTGAGAAGTTTTCAATAGCGGAGGCAGATACAGTCATGCTTGCTCATACTCACGGTCAGCCAGCTACAGGTACAACTCTCGGTAAAGAAACTCGAGTATTTGTTGAAAGAATGAAGGATCAACGGGTAGAAATGGTGCGTTTAACATGGCCGGTTAAATTAACTGGAGCTACAGGTAACGGATCAACTCTGTGCTTGATTGATCCCAATTTCGACTGGGATGGATTCATTAGTGTCCTTATTCAGCGCGTGTATCATCACAGTCCTACTATTGAACATATGGGAGCTGCTGATACACTGCTTGAGTTTAAAAAGTGTATGTACAACACGCAAATTGAATCACATGATGCCTACGCACGTATTTGTAATGCAACTAAGGTAATGAATACTATCTTTCTTGATTTAGAAAAAGATATCTGGACATACATTTCTTTCGGGTATTTCAATCTGAAATTCACTAAAGGTTCTACCGGCTCGACTGCAATGCCGCAAAAAGTGAATCCAATAGACTTTGAAAATGCAGAAGGGAATTTAGGTAAGGCTAATGCGCTTTTTGAACATCTTGCCGCGACGTTGCCTATTTCCCGCATGCAGCGTCATCTTTCAGATTCAACACTCATGCGTGGAATGGGGGAGCCACACGCTCTTTCCTTGATTGCTTACAAGGCGACTCTGAAAGGGTTGGAGAAATTATTACCTGATCGGAATAAGATGAAGGAAGATCTTAATACTAATCCGGGTACTCTTTCTGAAGCACTTCAACTCATTCTCCGATTGGAAAATTATCCCAATCCATATGATAAAGTGAAGGAACTTACGCGTGGCGATAAGAAGATTACTTTAGAAGCAATACGTGAGTTTATTTCTGGGCTTGAAATTTCAGAAATAAGTAAGCGTCAGCTTTTAGATCTTACACCTGAAACGTATATAGGGTTTGCACCTTCTCTTGCACGAGGTGAGGGATTTGGTAAGAAATCATAGTTTTTGCACTTTTAATTTATTAAGCCATCCATCTTTTTCAAAAAATCGAAAAAGGTGGATGGCTTTTCTTATACCTCGCTCTCGTTTACTTACCCTGGCCTGTATGGTATAAAGGGGCAAAATTTGTATTTCGAAATGAATGTTAAATCTTAAAAAACTACTGCCAATGAAAAAGAAAATTAAGTCCGCGCTAATCTCCGTGTATCACAAAGACGGATTGGAGCCAATTGTAAAAGAGCTCCACAATCAAAATGTGAAAATTTACTCAACAGATGGAACTGCAAAATTTATTGAGAATCTTGGGATTCCAGTTATTAAAGTTGAAGATGCCACCGGCTTTCCTTCAATTTTAGGAGGACGTGTAAAAACACTCCATCCTGTAGTGTTCGGTGGAATTTTGAATCGCAGGAACAATGATTCTGATAAAAAAGAAATGGAACAGTATCAGATACCTGAAATTGATCTGGTTATCGTAGACCTCTATCCATTTGAAGAAACAGTTGCATCCGGAGCAGATCACCAGGCCGTGATTGAGAAGATTGATATTGGAGGTATTTCACTCATCCGTGCTACAGCAAAGAATTATGCGGATGTGGTAATTATCCCATCGAAAGCTCAGTATGAATTTCTCTACAAAATCCTTACAGAAGGAAAAGGGGAGTCGACGCTGGATGAACGCAAGTATTTATCCGCAGAAGCATTCAATGTCAGTTCGCATTATGATACGGCGATATTCAATTATCTAAATAATAAGCTCGTGGTCGGATCACGAATATCTGCATTCAAAAAAAGTATCCTGCAGGTTAGGAATTTGCGTTATGGAGAGAATCCGCACCAGGAGGGTTTCTTTTTTGGAAACTTCGATGAGTACTTTGAACAGTTGCATGGAAAAGAAATTTCCTACAACAATCTTAAAGATATTCAGATTGCGACTGAGGTGATGCAGGAATTCAATACATCGCCGAAAGATTCGGTTGCCGTGGTAGTGAAGCACAAAGTTCCGTGTGGAATTGCAGTGCGTCAAAATACAAAGAAGGCGTTCGTTGGTGCGTTTGATTGTGATAAAGAATCTGCGTTCGGTGGAATTTTTGCTTTCAGTACAAATATTGACGAAGCGGCTGCAAAAGCAATGAAATCAATATTTTTTGAAATTATCATCGCGCCATCGTATGATCCGGGTGCGCTTGAAATCCTCACGAAGAAGAAAGATCTGCGGATTCTTGTTCAGAAAAAACAGCTTACTGAAACTGTTCAAT
>JAHFNN010000006.1:0-3093 GCA_023267315.1 Candidatus Nomurabacteria bacterium
TATGTTTTGCAGCAGGTATATCCGAAAGAGGAAACTCGCTTTTTAAAAGGTGGTGTCTCTTTTATTTTTTGTAAAAGCTCATAACCTTCACAAGACCGAGACTCCTTTAATATTTTTTATATAGAGTACCTCTTTATAGAGTAACCTTATCTTTATCGTCCCGCTGTGTGGAATGTATGTCAATATACCTATTGGTCGATTTTTGTGGAGATAGTGTGGATTTCTGGTGGAAAAGCATATTAAAAAAGTGTATATCTCGAAATATAATAATTATAAAAAAAGTCAATCTCCTGTTTTCTTATTGAAAAATATGGATATTAGTGCAATTCAGATGATTTTAATTGTGGTGATGCCATAGATTGATTCTATGCAAAAAATCTTGAATGGTGAAGTTATCCACTCGGGGCTATTTTTTAACCTTTTTAATAATGATAAAATCATAGTGTAAGGAATTATGCGCCGACATGTCGATGTTGTCGCAGGGGCACAGTATGCCTTTTTTATAAATAATTTGAAATAACAATATGAAATCATTGCACACAGTTTCATTCATCCTCCTCGTTATTGGCGGATTGAATTGGCTCTTGTTCGCGTTCCACTATGATGTTGGAACATGGGTAAGTGCTTCATGGTGGGGTACGGTCATGATGATCGTCTACATCTTGGTTGGTCTTTCAGCTTTGTATGAGGTCTTCACTCATAAGGGCCGATGCAAGGAATGCTCAGCAGATGCAGGAGCTATGCCTTCTCAGAAAATGTAATTCAATTTCTTTATAGAAAAACAAAAACTCTCCATAGGGAGAGTTTTTGTTTTTCTAGCATAGAGGTTGTTTGGATTTTACATTAATCAAAAATTGAGATGAGATATTTATCAATATCGCGCTGATCCATATCGTAGAAATGTAAGTTTGCGGCATGAAGTTTTGTAGCGAGTGTTATTCCGACAAATCTCCAGTGCCATGGTTCAAATTGGTAGTAACTATTATGTTCGGGATACGAGAGGACGAATCCGTATCGGTAGGCGTTATCAAGAAGCCATGTATATTGAGTTGTCTTATCAAACCCACCGAAAGATTCTCCAATACTTGCGGTGGTGAAGTCTATGGTCGTTCCAAGTTGGTGCTCTGAGTATCCTTGGTCGGCAGAGAATTGATTTGCAGTACCTGCTCCGTAGGTGAATTTATAACTAGCCTTAAGTGATGATTGTGTTCCAAATGATCGATAACCTGAAATGACTAAAAGTGGGGCATTCGCACTTGATGCATCATTTAGCATTTGTTGTAGGAATAAATATGCTGGTGTTAGGAATTGGATTTGTTTTTTACTGTATACGTACTTCTGGTCAATAGTCGAAAGACTTTCAGGGACGTAGTTTTCATTCAAGAAATATACTTTTGAATATTTTTGCAAAAGTCGTGGGTCGAGTTTTGAAAGTTTATCAAGTGTCCCGACCGTACCAGCTACTTGGGAGAACTGTGACTGTAAATCTAGATTTTTGGTTTGTTCTGTGGTGAGGACACTTACAATTCCTGCCTGGCCGCTCTTTAAATTGGAAATATCTTCTTCTGAAGCGGCAAGGCTCTCTTCAAGGGAAGTAATCCTCTTTTCTAAAGCCGTGTCATTTTTTTGGCTCATCTTATATCGATATTGAGTAAATCCAAATAATGATGCAAGAATAAGTACTGATCCTAAAAGTATTAAATGTTCTGTGTTTCCTAAATTTTTAAAAAATGTTTTTATTTTTTCCATATATTTTTATGAATATGATTAGTATATCATATTGAATAATCTGACTCGTGTATATGTGATTTTGACGTATGGTGCCTACTATGGTACTATGCGTCAAAACTGCACTATCTATGGAAAAACGTAAAATAATAAAAGATGCCGATGACGTTCTTATTCTTAATTTCCAACGTCTAAATGATTTTCATAATCATAAATATGACAAAAAATTAAAACCTGAAGATTACACTTCATTTGACCTTACGAAAATATGGGGAATGAGTGTACATCAAGTATATGAAGATGAACGTGAATATTACCGAAGTCCTTTCTATGAAGCAGTTGAATCTGCCTCTGATGGACCTAAAGCTGTTGCACATTTATCGAATAATTACGGTCTAGTTATTGCGACAGGTAGAGGTTCTGATGTCGAAGAATATTTACCAAGAACAATTGAAAAATTCTATTCGCTAGATCACTTTCATTCCATTCATCATTTAGGATTTCCTTATGGGTATGGACTTCGTAGAAAGAAATGGCAAGTTTGTAAGGATCATAATTCCAAGCTGTTAGTTGATGATTTTCAAGGTCACTTGATTGAAGCAGCACTACAGGGAATTCATGGCATTATGATTACTCAGCCATGGAATAAAGGGATTACTGATTTGCCGAAAATAGTGTATCGCGCTCGAAATCTAACTGAAGCTGTTGAAATTATCGAAAAGAAAGAAGAAATAATTTGGGGATAAAACCCAAACAAAACTCCACTGTGGTATACACCACAGTGGAGTTTCTATTTTTATTGATATTGTATATAACTCGGTATTGGTTTTAATTTAAGAAGTTCAGCGGGGGTGAACATAGTGGTACCTTTGACTTTCACATCATTTTTGTAAAAGAGTTTGAATCCAGTGAATTGCACAGGGTTCTTGTAAATATAGGCATCGTAGGTATCAAGCTTATTTGATTTGACGCCCCATCCATCCATATCCATGACAATCTGAATTTCTGGCATGGTCTGTATTTGTTCGTAATGGGTGATCATCGGTCGAGTGAATCGGTGTAGAACGAGTATTTTTGGTGGAAGATTATTTTCTCGTACAAGGTCTCGCAAGTATGTACTTACAAAATTTATATCGTTTGCATTGAATGTACCAATCACATCTCCAGGTTTGTCACCAGTTTTCATAGAAAATTCAGGATCAATACCTAAGTGGACATTTGGCATTTTGAGATATTTTTCAAGGAGAGGGATTTCAGTTTCTAGATTACTTTTTGCCACTTGTACATCTAAGAAAACAAGTCCATGAATCTTGTCAGCCATAGCGAGCACTTTATCGATTTCTTTTTCTGGCATACGTGCAATGT
>JAHFNN010000006.1:3103-5270 GCA_023267315.1 Candidatus Nomurabacteria bacterium
AGCATTTGCTTGAGCAACTGTTGCAATGTAGTGCAACGCAGGGATTACTGGGGTCGAAGGGTCAGCTGTTTCCCATTTTTTTACTTCTGCTTGAAGTCGATTGAGCATCTCATCTTCTGGGTATTGTCCAAGTACTCCCATCTGTGTTGAGTACAAGTTGCCATAGTATGCAACGATACGATTGAAGGGGAGAAGTGCTCCGCCTAATGGATGGGCTGCTTTTGCTGGCCAAAGACCCGAGGTATCTCCATTGGCAAGTGCGAGTAGTTTTGCATCATAACTTGCGATATCAAGTAGAGGACGGGCCGGTGGAGGTGTTTCGTCTGGATTATCTTTTGTATAGACGTCAGCTTTGACGTTGAGCGTAAAAATGGCAGCGATAGTGAGCGCAATGAGAATTCCTATGCCTTTAAATATGCCAGCATTTTTTTTCACAATATGTATCATACCATACTATATATTTCTCATTGACTGTGAATATAAAAAATAAAGCTTCTGACTTTTATAAATCAGAAGCTTTATGTCTATGAGAGTACACATCTTATTGTGAGTACTGGATATCATCTAAGATATACTGGTGCGCACTATCTATGTGTGTTTTTAAATACACCGTAGGGTGAAACTGAAGCCATGCTACTAATTCTAATTTATGAGTAGCACTGCATACGACCGGAATAGAGTCGTCTTTTGTGTGAATATATACCAGAGCATCTCTTAGATTTGCAGTATCTATTTGAAATGGATGGTAAAAATCAATTTTGGTTCCTTTCTGGATGATACTGATATCCCTCTTTTGTAAGGGCGTGTAATTAGATTTACCGGCTTCAAATGCAAGACATCCAAGAAAGATAAGAAATAGAAGATATGTAACAGCATACAGAAAAGTTTTCATAGTGAAATTTTTTATGCCCTGGTGTATTGGGCTGGTTTGACTTCGTGTGAATGTGCAAAAAGTGGCTAGAATGTTTACGGACAATACCTTTTGGTATATACTATACTCATGGCAAAAAGATTAGCAACGAACACGAAGAATAAAACTTCACGTTCACGTAAAACAAAAAAGCGCCTTGTAATCAAAAAGGCACGTCTCGCGCTTAAAAAGAAGCGAGCATAATCAAAAAATCTCCCTATAAAATGGGAGATTTTTTGATTATGTTTTTGTAAAAAGTATCAAGTTCTTTTGCGCTTTCTTGCAAGGCGTGCATTTTAAAATGCTCTATTTTTTCTTCAAATATTTCAATCAAGAATCTATACTTAGATCTTTTTGTTTCAGGGTCCTTTTCTTCATCAAGGAATTGTTTTACAAGATCGAGAAGCCACTTTCCTTGAGCGCCTGATGCACCAAAAAACGATCCACTCATAATTCGGTCGAATTGAGTAAGAAAATCTTTTTTCTCAGCTTCTGTAAGCTCGTGGGGTGGGAAGTTCATTTTAGTCTGAAGAGGGTTTTCTTCCATACCACTATTTTACCATTCAATATCAATACAAAAAAGCACCCCGCTATTCGGGGTGCTTTTTTGTATTGATTATTTCTCTACGTAGATGAGACTCTGAGCGATCTGATCAATGATTCCATCTGGGTTAAATGTACTCTGTTCTGTTCTACAGTCAGTCTGTGTTGGTTCATCGTAATTGGCACATTGTGGAAATTGTAGTGAGAATGTAAGAAGCACAACAGTATTTTCCTTTTGAAATGCGTAGGTGTATTTCGAATAGGTGCTTCCAGCGGCTCCTTCGTCCATTTTGGTGACGCAGTAGGTGTTTCCATTTACAATGTGTTTCTCTGTTTTTCCTGTTTGGTCAATGGAACTAGTCCCGGTTTCATTACACGTGAAGGCTTTATCTGAGAATTGTACTTTTGGTGGCCAATCACCTGTAGTGTGGACATAGGAAGTAGGTAGGGTTGCTGGATACTTAAAGATTGTTTCAGAAGATGAATCCATAATTTCTTTCCAGTCCGTCATACTGATTTTATCAGTGAAGATAGATCCATCTGCCGTCTTGCACGTCTTTGGGTATGTCCCAACGGCAGTATTTCCTGCAGCCAGACATGATGCAAAATCGGTGACCGGTGAGGCGGTGTCATTTTTTTCTGTCGATTTTTTAGAATTCAAAACGATAAGTATTACTGCAATAATAAGTACTACGATAACGCCGATCACTATTC
>JAHFNN010000063.1:0-3952 GCA_023267315.1 Candidatus Nomurabacteria bacterium
TTAGGTACAACAAATGGTCAATCAATTCGTTTTAAAGAATCTGATATACGTGAAATGGGACGTGGTGCTGGTGGCGTTCGTGCAATAAAGCTCGGAAAAGGTGACTCTGTTGTGGGGGTTGATATGATTAAGAAAGATGATCCTGATACAGCATTTCTTACAATGAGTGAAAATGGATTAGGTAAGAAAACTAAAATAAAAGAATACAAGACACAGAAGCGTGGTGGCTCAGGCATCAAGACATCTAAGGTGACCGCAAAAACTGGTAAAATCATTATTGGAACAATTGTTGGAAAAGAAGGGGAACTTATTGCCATTTCAAAAAAAGGGCAAGTTATCAAAGTTGACCTTGCAACAATCCCTTCGCTTGGACGACAGACACAAGGTGTCACAATTATGAAACTCCGTCCAGGAGATAGCATTGCCTCGTTGACGTGTCTCTAAAGTAAAATTAAATCTCTGATAAATAGTAGTGTTTATTGTATTGACGATATACACACGCTTTTTTCTCGTAGTAGGCTATAATATATAGTGTGTTTGTGCGCGACTTGTATGGAATTCTCCGATCCTAAAAAAAATTTAAAACGGTTTGGTATAGTCTCCGGCATGACTGTTGCTGATCTTGGTGCTGGTTCTGGTTTTTATACACTTGAAGCTGCGCATATGGTTGGAGAAGAAGGGCGAGTATATGCAATTGATATCCAACGTGAATCACTTTCGCGTATCAAGAGTATCATGAACGAACATGGACTCGGGCATGTCCACATTATTTGGGGTGATGCTGAAATTTCTGGTGGCACAAAGCTTGCTGATAGTAGTATTGATCGCGCGATCGCTTCAAATATTCTTTTTCAGCTTGAAGAAAAAGGTTTGTTTGTAGAAGAATTACGTCGAATTTTAAAAGAAGGTGGGCGAGTGCTCGTGGTAGATTGGCTTCCTGGTGGAGATAAGTTTGGACCGACTGATCAATACATAGTGCCAAAGGATCACGCGCTCAATCTTTTTTTAAAAAATGGATTTCAGTTTGAGTATGAATTTCCTGCGGGGGAACGTCATTATGCGCTTGTCTTTAAAAAATAAAACAATGCTCTATGCCAAAAAATAATTTATTTCAAACTATTTTAATCACTGTGTTTATTGTTGGTGCGGTTTTTGCGGTGATGATATTTGCCGGCATTATTAATATTGGAGGTAAGCCTCAGGGGGCAGCAGCTGTTTCTGGCACTGTTACTATTTGGGGTACCTTGCCAAAGGAAAAACTTGTTCCATTAACTCAGGAATTTCATACGGCATACACCAATTTATCACTTGTCTATGAAGAACATGATTCGAATACATTTGAGAGTGATTTAATTGAAGCACTTGCCGCTGGGAAAGGTCCAGACTTGGTATTTTTACCAGACAATGCCGTGTTACGCCTTTCCGATAAATTATTTCACGTACCCTTTACAAATTATCCTGAACTTAATTTCAGGCAGACATACGTGACAGAAGGTGATTTATTCTTAGCAAAAGATGGTGTTCTTGGATTTCCTGCAGTACTTGATCCGTTGGTGATGTACTATAACACTGATGTACTAGACTCTGCTGGTATTGCAAATCCTCCAAAGAATTGGACCGAGCTTTCTACTATGATTCCTTCGCTTGTTCAAAAAAATACTAATACGAATACTATCGCACGAAGTGCTATTGCGCTCGGAGAATATGTGAATGTAGAGAATGCCAAATCAATCTTCGCTGCACTTTTACTACAGTCGGGTGATCAGATTGTAGGACCGGTTCGCGATTCATATGGATCAGTCCTTAAGAACCCAACCCCGCTCGGTGATACTGTTGCTGAAACTATCACTTCTTTCTACACCCAGTTTGCAGATCCAGTAAATGAACTGTATTCCTGGCATCGCGCGCTTCCAAATTCACGCGATCAATTTATTCGTGGCAAGCTTGCAATATATTTTGGTTTTGGTAGCGAACTTGATGCGATACGTGCAGCAAATCCAAATATGCGTTTTGATGTAGCACAATTCCCTCAAATTAAAGATTACCCAACCTCAGTTACGTTTGGTCGCATTAACGCGCTTGCCGTAATGAAGAACTCCCAAAATATTCCAGCGGCATACACTGTCGCGACACTTTTGACGAATTCCACATATGATATGAAACTTTCTTCGATATTCTCTCTTCCACCAACACGACGAGATCTTTTGAATACAAAACCCTCAGAATCTGGCTTGTCGTATCTTTCCACGTTTTATAATTCCGCATTGATTGCCCGTGGTTGGCTTGATCCTGATAGCTCAAAATCAGAGTCAATTTTTAAAACCTTGATAGAAGGAGCATTGTCTGGGCAGAAAATTTCATTATTGGTCGCACAAGCGGATGGTCAGCTTAATCAGCTTGTTGCTCAAGCAATATATAAATAATTTACATGTTTATAATGAAAAATATATTTAAAAAAATAGTTCCGTTTTTATTTTTTGCAACTGTATTTATTCCGGTGCATCAGACTCACGCGACTGCAAGTGTGATTATTGATACGCAGCGTTCATCTGCTGCTGATACTTTTGTAACTATTTATGGCACTGTTGATCCCTCCATGTTGCCATATATGTGGGGTCATAATACTGGTCTCATGATTAGATACGGACTTAAAAATGATCCTATTTATCTTATTAACAAAACAATTCCATTTTATACAAAAAATAGTGGGGGACATCCAGAGGTGATTGATTTCCATACGGGGGCTTTTAATTACACAGTTGAAGGGTTGTTGAGTAATAAGACGTATTATTTTGATGTAGTAACAACAGCAGATCCAACAGTATCACTCCTCAGTTCTTTTGTTGGTCTGACGACTCATACGATAGGCGGCTACGGGAACTATTATGGTGGACAATATAACAATGGTAATTTCGGTATTCCACAAAATGGTGGTTCAAATTTCAATACGGCAAAATTTGTCACTGCAACACAGGAGAAGACAAAAGTCACATTTGATGGCACGGGGTTTACGGGAATATCGGATGCAGGTATTACAATCACTGCACTTGATCAGAGTTCAGTTTCAAATCATACCAGTGTAGATAAGAATGGTAATTTCTCGATCGTCGAAAATGTAAGTGACGGATTTTTGCAGATTAATAATATTTACACGTATCGGGTGTACGATTTTGATGGAGATCAATCTATCACTTTGGCGCAAGGTGGGTTCACATTTACGGGAGTTGGTTCTAATCAAAGTCAAAATATGATAGATCCCGCAACCGTGCACATTGACTTAGATGCTTCAACAGTGACGCATACCTCGGTCACCTTTAAGGGAGAGGTTATGTCAACCGTAACTCTTGCGGCAATGACCGCGACAAGTAGTGGTCTTGTTGTTTGGATTGGAACTGATCCGGCTTTTTCTTCGGTTAGCACCGATACTAATAGTGCAAAATTATATCCACGTAATAGCCTGGGGTACACTGTTACTATTGATGACATGGGGCATTTTACAGTACCATTTACCGGACTTAGGGATAAAACAACATATTACTACGATGTAGTGAGTACCTCAGGTGGAGGGTCTCTTATTGGAGGTGCACAATCATTTTCTACTGAAAAAGAAGGATCACTCAGTGGAAGTAGTTCTGGGGGTATGAATGTGAAAGTTGATCAGGATGCTGATGGGGTAACATTTAATGGTACAGGATTTAGTACCACCCTTATGAATATTGAAATAGATGTAACTGACAATACTCAAAATGGAGCTCCTCTTCAGACAGTAGCAACTATTAAGTCTGACGGCAGTTTTAGCGCAAGTAAACTTACAGGGTTGGTCGTCGGTCATTCATATGGTTTCGAAATAAAAGATAGATTAGATCTAACAAACACACTAATCAGTGGCACGTTTGTTTTTACTGGTAAAAATAGTGGCAGTGGGTACACTGGCCCTACTGGGAAAACTGGA
>JAHFNN010000063.1:3962-5204 GCA_023267315.1 Candidatus Nomurabacteria bacterium
ACTGGAGGCTTGGTTCCTTGCCGTGGTCCTAGTGAGTGTAATTTTTCAGCATTGATGGAGTTGATAAATAATATTATAAACTTCCTTCTCTTTGTGATCTCGATACCTTTGGCAGCAATACTCTTTGCTTTTGTTGGATTCAAATTATTGTTTGGAGGAGGTAGTGAGGAATCACGAAAACAAGTAAAATCAGTGGCATTAAATGTGGTGCTGGGTCTTATCTTCGCACTGGTTGCCTGGGTAGTGGTGCATCTTATCCTTATGGTGTTGGGGTATGACGGCTCCTGGATCGGACTGTAGTATGTTATAATTAAAAGAACAAATAGATTTCTTATTTATGCAAAAATTGCAACTCGGATTCAAAAATAGTTTCTATACGCTACTACTCATCATTATTCTTTTACCGATGAGAAGCAGTGCTGCAGATGATTATACAAAACTCAAGAATCCTACGAACATCACCGATCTTACTACTTTTGTTAAAAAAATATTAGATATCGTTTTAACTATTGGTATTCCTATTATTGCTATAGCAATAATATATGCAGGATACCTTTTTGTGTCTTCAAGAGGTAATGAGCATGAATTAAAGAACGCAAAAAATGCCATAGTGTGGACATTGATTGGTGCTGCTATTATTTTAGGTGCATGGGTTTTAGCTCAAGCACTTGGAAATTCTGTTGATTGCTTGCGTGATCAGCCAATTCATCCAGAAAATTGTAAATAATATAATTAAAATAATTATGAAAAAATCATCATACATAAAATTTGCTTCAGGTATAATTTCAGGTCTCATGTTTTTACCGCTGTTTACGAACGCGGCAGGTTTATGTGCAAACTACACAGGTATCTTACCTCAGAATCCTTCGATAAAAGACATTCTCAATTTTGGCACCTGTATGCTTGGCCAGTCTGTAGTACAAATTCTCTTTGGTATAGCGCTCATTATATTCATTTGGGGAGTTATTCAGTTTATTGCGAATGCTGAAAATGAGGAAGCAAGGAAAAAGGGACGTGATTTCATCATCTGGGGAATCATTGGTCTCTTTGTAATGGTAGCTATTTGGGGACTAGTAAAGCTTCTTACAACCACTACTGGTATCGATTTTGCTGCTCCTGCACTCAAACAACAGTAATACAAGCTGATTTTTTATTCCACAGTTTACTGTTTTACCCTTGTGTATGCATGGTATAATATACGGAGCCTCACTTTAGCAGGTATGTAATATAAGGTCGTTTGAG
>JAHFNN010000064.1 GCA_023267315.1 Candidatus Nomurabacteria bacterium
GAAGCGTCTTGTTTTCATTTGAATCCCCGTATGCAGTATTTTTTTCACATTCACGAAGCTTCGTCTCAAGCTCATACCGTTTACTATGAAGCGATTCTTTCATAGTGCGCAAATAAAACGCTTCCTTGGAAAAATATTCTTTGTAGAGCGCGGTAAGTTCTCCGCGCATGACTTGTGCCTTCTCAATCTTTTCTACCTGCTTCTTGAGAAAGGTGATATGCGGTGCAATTTCACGACGAAGTGCCCCGACTTCTTTCATGTTGATTTGCGTCTTTTCAAGTTTACGCTCGGATTCTGCAATACGATATTGATACACTTTAAGCCCAAGTGCGTCTTCAATCATCATGCGTCGGTCTTTTGATGATGAGCTCAAAATACGATCAGCTTCTCCTTGTGAAATAATGTGGTGACCAGAAGAACCAATATTAACTGACGCTAATAAATCAATAATATCTTTCAAACGCACTTCACTTCCATTAATAGAATATTTATTTCCACCATCAGAAAATACCTCACGAGCAATCGTAATTTCATCGAAATCAAGATTAACATTGTCGCTCCCAACGCCAGTAAACGAGAAAACCTTATTTGTGTTATCAAAAGTAATCGCAACACTCGCTCGGCTTGAAGATGGCATACCTTTCGAGCCTTTGAAGATAAGGTCAGAACCAGACTTACCACGCATGGATTTCATTGATTGTTCTCCAAGCACAAAACGAAACGATTCAACGATATTTGATTTTCCAGAACCATTCGGACCCACGACTCCCGTAATCGGAGTTTCAAATGAAAGAAGTGCCTTCTTTCCAAAAGATTTGAATCCGTTCATTTCAAGCCGTTTTAATGAGAGATGGTTCATGAATAGTTTAGTCAATCCACTTATTTATTTTCAATGCTTCGAGTGCTGCTTTTTGTTCAGCCTCCTGTTTCGACTTCCCTTTTCCACTTGCGATAAGTTTGTCGTGGAAATAGATGCCGACATTGAAATGTTTGTCGTGATCAGGACCAGCTTCTGAAATAACTTTATACGATGGTGTTACATTTTCATGTTCCTGTGCCATTTCCTGAACCAGACTTTTTGAATCGCGCCACAATTTCTGAGATACGATGGCATTAGTTCGATGAAAAAGCATTTCCCCAATAAAAGCGGCTGCAGCATCATATCCTTGATCAAGATAAATAGCCCCAACGAATGCTTCGAATGTATTCGCGAGAATATATTGACGTGCTTTTCCGGTATCTTTTGACTCACCTTTTGAAAGTAGGAGGTACTCATTCATACCGCATTCAGATGCAACCTCAGAGATAATCACTGCATTTACCAAAGCTGCACGATATGAGGTGAGCTCACCTTCGGTGGAATCAGGATATTTTTTATATAGATAATCCGTGATGACAAGTTCAAGCACAGCATCACCCAAAAACTCAAGACGTTCATTGTGTGAACGACCAAGTGCCGGATTCTCGTTGATGTACGAGCGGTGCGTGAACGCCTGTGTTAGAAGATTTTTATTGTTGAATACTATTCCTGTTTTTTTCTCAAATTCACTGAAATTAATCATGAAATTCAGTATCGTATATTGGGTATCCTGTATCCACAAACTGTGATACACGCTACCCGATATAAAATACGGCTTACTTTGTAATAATTTTTATCGCCTTCGCAAAGAGCGGAAGAATATCGTCATACATTTTCAAATCTCCAAGCTCTTCCATTGGAAACCACTTCGCATCATCAAGCCCGCCTGATTCTTTCAATTTCAAGCTCTGAAATGGTGCCTCGCCCAGGAAGTACGAAACCTGCTTTCGAATCTTACCCTGTGTCGGATGTGATGCCACATACTCATTCTCTCCAAGCTTTTCTTGAATAGTAATGGTAACACCAATTTCTTCTTTCACTTTAAAGATAGTACCAGCCTCTTCGGTCTGATCATTTGCGATACCACCTTTTGCAAGTGTCCAATACCCAAACACATCGTGCACGAGTGCGAAGAAGATTTTCCCATTGTGTCGCGCATACACGATTGCGCCGCCTTTTTTTTCAATTGGAAATGTTGCAGGATCAAGCTCAGCCTCTTTTTTTTTCTTCTTACTAATATCGTCTTTGCCAGGCTCTCCGATTTCTTTATACACCGCACCCAATACGCCATTGACGAACTTACTAGAATTTTCTCCACCGAATGTTTTTGCAAGTTCAATCGCTTCATTGATAGCAACCTTTGGTGGCACCTGTGTACGATCACCGAAAAGAAGCTCAGCGAGCCCAATGCGTAAAATATTTCGGTCAACGATGGAAGTTTTTTCGATAGGCCAATCCGGAGCAGCCTTTTCGATTATATTGTCGATAACTGTTTGTTTTTTAAGAACAGTTTCAGTGAGATTGGTTATGAATGTAGTGTCATCAAGTCCCGGGCCAAATTCCTTTATATTTCGATCAATAATCTCCCCGACGAGTGTATCTTTCCCGCCGTTAAAATCCCACTCAAAGAGTGTTTGAAGCACAATTGATCGTGATAAATGTCGATTTGCCATACAAAGAACTTCTTACTACCTCGCACACAAAAAGACTCAAGTTAATTATTTTGTTGCAGTCTTTTCTTTTGCTTTCGCCTTAGCCTGCTTTTTCTCAACTTTCTTGACTACATCAATAACCTTTCGGCCTCGATAATAGCCGCATTCTTTACAGATAGCATGGCTTACGTGCGAAGCACCACAATGTGAGCACTTTGAAAGCATAGTGCTTTTAAGCGCATGGTGGCTGCGTCGATTTGCGGTATGTGACCGCGTATGTCTCATTCGTACTGTCATAGTGAATCTACTATAGCAGATATGGCTAAAAAATCAAATCCATATAAAATGACCCTTAAAATGCAGCAAGGGCCTGACTTGCCCACAAATATGCAACCGGAAACGCAACTAGAGCAATGGAGATAATGTTGAGAATACGATAAATCATAACTCTCTTACTTAAAAGTGATATGACTGACAGGACGATAACAATAAAAGGAAGTAGGGCAATCAGGATTACCGGCCCCTGTACATGATTGGTGAATACGTATGGCCCATAGAGGATTGCGTAAAATATACCAACAAAAAGAGTAACTACGGGAATTGCCTTTACTAATGTCCCCTTCTGTACAGGCGTCATGGGTGTATTTCCTTCTGCCATTGACTCGGTTTGGTCATCATCATAATTTATTTTTTTCTGAAGATATAACAAGGCATTAATAGCGCTGGCATATACTCCAACTAAAAACAATGGAACTAATAACGTTCCACCATATGGTGTACCAGCCATCATCCCCAAATACGCGGTAGAAATAAAAAGACTGTTCACTATACTTGAACCTTGAATTATAAATAAACTACCAGTAACAGAAATACCCAACAATATCGCAAGAATAGAGTGCAATCTAATTCTTCTTGAATATAGTAAGATCGCAGAAAAAACAAGTAATAGTGAATTAAAAATATAATAAAAAAGTACAGCAATTCCCGAGAAGCTACCACCATGACTCGAAGAATTACTAAACCCTAGTTTGAACCACCAGAATGTAAGCCAGAGCGCTCCGACACCAGCGATAAGCAAGAACCAACTAAAACTTACCGAATTCTTTTTTGAAATAATTTTCATAATAGAACTATTATACAATATTTTTGAGATTACAATTACTGAGCCACCCCCGAGGATCGAACTCGGGACCCCGGCTTTACGAAAGCCGTGCTCTACCAACTGAGCTAGGGTGGCGACTACAAACAGGAGCCGTTGTCCGGGATTTCCGACAACATCGGCAGGTGCTTTTCTACCTCGTCTGTCTAATCGCAGACTCGTACAGAAAAGCCTTTCAATCCCGGCCACGAGCCAACCCAGTAGGTCATTTTACTAAATGAGCAGTTGGCTCGCTCAACGAGCTCCGTCGCGATACGACTTGAGCCGTTGTCCGGGATTGAACCGGAGACCTCGTCATTACCAATGACGTGCTCTACCAACTGAGCTACAACGGCAAAACATACTGTTGGATAGTACTATACTTTGAATCCTTTTTCAATTTATGCCCGTGAACGAACGATTCTCCTTTTCAAGAAAAATCGTTCAATCAAAACATACTGTACAAAGAAATATACAAGCCCCACAGCAAGTAGCGCAAAAATACTTGAAGCTTTAGGAGACGGAGAATTCATAGTGAAAAATGTAACCACAAATTGCCAATGAAAAGCGATGTATATGAGAACAATTTCAATGAGTGCAAGTGCTATCATTTGTTTCTTTTGTGACAATAACATCGATCCAAAAAACATTCGTGGTAGTAATGTGAAAAATACATAACTCAAAAAGATAAAGGTAATGATGACGAGCGTACTCGATGAAACAATTTTAGAAATATGTGAACTTGAAAGAAATACAAAAGATGCACCGATCGCACAGAGTAATGACGCAAGTGCCGTATACGGTAAGACGCGCCACAAAAATGAGCGTGTACTTGGTGGCAAAATATTTTCCCGTGGACGAAGCGCCCAGTACGACACAAAGAGTCCTGGAATACCAACAGTGAAATAATTGATGAAGGTTATATTAAGTGGCAAAAGTGGATATGCGTAACCGAAGAAACTAATGATTATGAAAAAGAAAAGTCCAAGAAGCGCTTGATTTATGAATATACTCGCAAAAATTTCAAGACTTCGGATGTAATTATCAGCAAGCTTCACACCTCCTGGAAGTGCTGAAAAACTATTATTCATAAGAACAACAGACGCAAGCCCACGCGTGGCTGGCGCACCATCAAACATCGCAATACCCAAATCTGCACGCTTGATCGCAAGTGCATCATTTGCACCGTCACCGACCATCGCTGTAAAACCATCACGTCTGAGTGCTTCAACGATCTTCACTTTCTGCTCTGGCACAATTCGAGCAAACACCGTATAGTCTTTCGTTTTTTGTTCAAAGTCTGCGGTATCCCATTCTTCAAGTTCTCGTCCGGTAATTTTTGCATCGGCATTTTTCACACCAGCAGCTTTTGCTACTGACACAACCGTCTCTGCGTTATCTCCAGAAATAATACGGATTCGAACACCTCTATCTTGAAAGAATTGTATTGCATCAATAATCCCCTCTCGAAGACCACTTTTAAATACAAATACTG
>JAHFNN010000065.1 GCA_023267315.1 Candidatus Nomurabacteria bacterium
GGAAAGGTTACGTGGCAACGAAGTTTTGATTGCGGAGATCCTACAAATCCTGTGACTCCTTGTCAGTACTGGCTTCATGTTCCGGGAACCGTTTTTGATGATATGGATATTAATAATAAAATGGAATTCTCTGGTAATTTTGGATCAAATACAGAAATCTTCTGTGAATCTCCAACATGTTGGGCATCAAACACTCCCGTTAATAATCCTCAGGGAATTATGTATCAGCCAAATGAGCCAACCAGATCGTATCTTTGGGAAATGCCTATGTTTTATGCGCCGGGAGTTGCTTCAATGTTGCCTGATTGTTTTAATTGGCCAATGGCTGGACACGACCCCGCAAGAACTAATCGACTAAAAACAACATGTAAATCAAATTCTGCAGATACTACTCCTCCAACAGTCAGTATGACTTCTCCTGTAAGTGGTGCGGTGCTTACAACAAATAGCAGTGCCACTCTCGTCGCGGCTGCTTCGGATGATCATAGAGTCTCACGGGTGGAATTTTATTACGATTCTCAGTATATCGGTGCATGTACTTTTGGAGCTTCATGTAATACTGCAAACTCATATACTTATAATTGGAATACAACTGGAGTAACAGGGGTGCATAATCTAAAATTAAAAGCCTACGATACTTCTGGAAATTTTGCCTTCTCCACGCTCACTAGTGTGACTGTTCAGTAAAAAGTAATATTACAAAAACCCCGGCGGTGGTCGGGGTTTTTGATTTATAATTGGTATAAAAAAAGATTCCCCTTCGACTTCTTGTCGAAAGGGAATCTGTGAGAACTATGCAGTTCTCAATAATTTCATTTGGGGGTCTTGAGAGATCAAATCAATTATTCGGTAATTGGTTACTTTTGTATTGTTGGGGGTTAATCCAACAATTTGGGCAACCTTTTCGTACGGAAGTCTTTCCTCATTTCTTAAACGAAATAACTGCTGTTTTTTCTCGGGAAGTCCGGAAATAATTTCAGTTATTCGAGAAAGGAGAGCTTCTGTTACACAGGTAATTCGTCCGACAATAGGGAAGGGTATTTCTGTGACATCACCTTTTGTGGACTCGATTTCGTATTGGAAGTCGTCATGTATTTTTTTGTGGCGTTCTTCCTTTCTGAAATGCAGGGCTATCTCGGTGCCGGTTACTCTACTTATCCATGAGCCTATCATACCTCGCTCAGTGTATTTGCCAGCTTTAAGTCCGTCCACAATCGCAAACATAGATGCTTGTACTAATTCAGTACTCAGATCTTCATCATTGATGCGTTTTTTTACATACCCGTCAACGAATGGCCATACTTCTTTGCAAAAAGCATTTCCTGCCTCATTGTCTCCGGCTACCATTTTGGCTGCCAATTTTCCAAGTCTTTCTTGTTTCTCTTGATCCATAATCTGAAATTTGGGGTTTAAGTTATACAATATACAAAATTAAATTCGCGCCATTATAGCACATATTTTATAAAATTGCAAGGGGTAGGGGGTACTAAATCACAGGGGGAGTATCTTTTGTTGACATATTTATTGCTACCTGCTAGTATGGACCCAAGCTTGTTGAAAGCTTTTTGTTTTGGGTAATCCGCTTTTCTCCTTAAGCCCGCTTTGCGGTTTTAAGAAAATAAGCGTGATATTCCCAGAATTGAGCTCCAAGCCTATTATTTCTTATGGCAAAAACATCAACAGTTGCAAGATCACAAAAGAAGCCTAAGTTCTCAACTCGGGCGAAAAATCGTTGTTTCAAGTGTGGCCGCGGACGTGGCTACATGGGTGATTTCGGCCTATGCCGTATTTGCTTCCGCGAACTCGCAAACGAGGGAATGATCCCAGGGGTACGTAAATCAAGCTGGTAATACTTTTCATATATGGATTCAATCTCAAACATGTTAATAATGATCAAGAACGCAAGCCGTTCAGCACGAACAATACCAGTGGTTGTTCCGTTTTCAGGACTTAAACTCTCAATTGCAGAATGCTTGAAAAATGAAGGGTATCTTTCGGCTGTAACCAAGAAGGCAAAGAAGGGTCATGCGGTGCTTGAACTCGAACTCGCAGTCAAGGATGAAATGCCTAAAGTTACAGATGTAAAGCGAATATCAAAGCCATCTCGACGAGTATATATGGGTGTCAAAGAAATTCGCCCAGCACGAAATGGTCGCGGTATCACAGTACTTTCAACACCAAAGGGTATTTTGACTGACAAACAGGCCCGCAAAGAGCAGGTAGGTGGGGAAGCGCTATTTATGATTTGGTAATACACATATATGTCACGAATCGGTAAACAACAAATTGAAGTTCCAGAGAAAGTAGAAGTCGCGTTTGCGAACGGTGTTTTCTCAGTGAAAGGACCACTTGGTTCTCTTTCAAAGCAGTTTCGCGATGAGATTGGTATTTCAATAAACAACAACATTGTATCGCTTACACCCGTAAAGATTGATATGTTCTCTCGCGCACTCTGGGGTACTTACGCATCACACATCAAGAATATGATTGAAGGTGTCAGTAAGCCATACGAAAAGAAGCTCATTTTGGAAGGAGTTGGTTTCAAATCAGAAGTAAAAGGAACAGATCTCGTACTTGCACTTGGATTTTCACACCCTGTTATTGTACCAGTTCCATCAGGACTTACAGTGAAAGCTGAAAAGAATGTGATCACTATCTCAGGTATCGATAAGGAAGTTGTTGGTCAATTCGCTTCAGCGGTCCGTGCACTTAAGAAGCCTGAACCATATAAGGGTAAGGGATTCCGATATGATTCTGAAGTTATTCGCCGCAAGCAGGGTAAGAAGACTGCATAATCTATTTCAATAAAACAATGCAAAAGAAACAAGAAAAAAGAATACGATTGAAGAAAAAGATTCGCGCAAAGGTTACAGGCACCGCAGAGATGCCACGTCTTTCAGTGTATCGTTCAAATGCGCATATTTATGCTCAGGCTATTGATGATACAAAAGGTGTTACACTCGCTCAAGCTTCTGATGTGAAATTGAAATCTGGAACAAAGGCTGAACGTGCAAAGAAAGTGGGCGCATTGGTTGCAGAAGCACTTGTGGCTAAGAAAATCACAAAGGTAGTCTTTGATCGAAACGGATTTAGATACATAGGTCGCATTAAGATGTTGGCTGATGAAGCACGTTCTTCAGGACTTACCTTCTAATCATAAAATTTATGGATGATACAAAAACAACAACAGCACCAAAAGATGTAGCAGCTCACACTCCACGTGAAGGAGGAGCTCGCAGTGGCGCATACTCACCTCGACCATTCGCTGGAAGAGGAGGTGATAGTCGAGGAGGATCTCGTGGTGGCCGATCATACGATCGTCCCAAGCCAGAATTCGATCAAAAGATTTTGAATATCCGACGTGTGACCCGTGTGGTCGCAGGAGGTCGCCGCATGAGTTTTTCTGTTGCAATGGTTATCGGAGACAAGAAAGGATCTGTTGGTGTAGGTACTGGTAAAGCAGGAGACACTGCACTCGCAATTCAGAAAGCACTCAAGCATGCTAAGAAGCACATGATTAAGATTGCACTTACGAAAGAAAATTCACTTCCATATGGTGTTGATGCAAAATTCTCAAGTTGCGTAGTTATGATTATGCCAAATCGCGGTAGAGGATTGGTGGCAGGTAGTGCAGTCCGAGATATTCTTACATTGGCTGGTGTCAAAAATGTTACCTCAAAGATTCATTCAGGTAGTAAGAACAAATTGAACAATGCAAAGGCAGCAATGAAGGCATTGTCAAAAGTAGCAGTGAAGAAAGGTGCTCTACCTGTAGCAGTAGCTTCGGTTCCTGCAGTAGAAGTAGCCCCTGAAGTATTGCCACAATAATATTTATATATGCAGATACATCAAATTAAACGAGAACATAAGAATAAGAAAAAGCGCATTGTTGGTCGTGGAGGCCGACGTGGTAAGACTGCTGGCCGTGGAACAAAAGGTCAGAACGCTCGTGCTGGACACAAGAAGCGTCCAGAAATGCGAGACAAAATCAAGAAATTGCCAAAGTTGCGCGGATATCACTTCAAGTCTATTCAAGATAAGCCTCGTACTGTAAATATTGAAGTCCTTGAAAAGAACTTCAATGCTGGTGAAGTTGTTTCTCCGGAAACACTTCTTGCGAAAGGTCTTATCAGTCGCACAAATGGTAAAGTTCCAAAAGTAAAGATTTTGGGTACTGGTGCGCTCTCAAAGAAATTCAAAGTACAAAAGTGTTTACTTTCAGCAACCGCAAAGGCTACAATAGAGAAGGCTGGTGGTGAAGTTACTCTGTAAGTCGGACTTCACAACTCCATAACGTACATACAATATGCAAACATTTTTCCATAAATTAAAAGTTGTATTCCGAGACAAAATTATTCGTAAGCGAATTCTCTTTGTCTTTTTTGCGTTGATATTATTCCGAATGCTTGCAGCTATTCCGATTCCAGGTATTGATACTGCGCAGTTGAACATCTTTCTCAATAACAACCAATTCTTCGGTATCTTAAATATCTTCTCAGGTGGGGGACTTTCAAAGCTCTCAGTTATCATGTTGGGTGTTGGTCCGTACATTACTGCTTCGATTATCATGCAGCTCCTTACCATCATGAGTCCACGACTCAAGGCACTCTATCAAGAAGAAGGGGAAGCGGGACGAAAGAAATTCACTCAATACTCACGACTACTCACGATTCCGCTTGCGTTCGTGCAAGGATTTGGATTGCTTGTGGTATTGCAGCGTGCAAACGTCTTGGGACAAATTTCTCACTTCACACTTTTGACAAACCTCACCGTGGTTGTGGCTGGTTCAATGCTCCTTATGTGGATCGGTGAACTCATGTCTGAATTCGGTATTGGTAATGGCGTATCACTTATCATCTTCGCTGGTATCGTCTCAGCACTTCCAGGAGAGATTGGCCAGTTGTTGATCTCGTTTGATGTATCACAGATTCCACTTTTGGCAGCATTCATTGTTGTTGGTGTGCTTATTATTGCTGGTGTTGTTATTGTCACTGAAGCTGAACGACCAATTCCAGTAACGTATGCGAAACGAGTTCGTGGTATGAAAATGTATGGTGGTACTTCCACATACATCCCACTTCGTGTGAACCA
>JAHFNN010000066.1 GCA_023267315.1 Candidatus Nomurabacteria bacterium
GCCGATGGAGTTTTATTTTCTGTTATAAGCCCAAGTATTGTTTGAGCTGTCTGAGGAAGTATGGGTTGCAAATGTACCGCCACCGAGTGCAATTCGGTAACAAGTTCACGAATAATTGCGCATCCTTTTTCTTTATCGGTCTTTACTAATTTAAATGGAGTTGTTTCTTGGATCTTGCGATCAAGGGCGGTAATTTTATTCCATATAAAATCGCATGCTTTATCTATCTCAAAATGATCCAGAGAGGTACAAAATGCTGGATCAAAAGATACACTCTCTACAGCTACTGGCTCTGATAAATTTGTTTCAGCCATTTTCATGATACGAGACGTAAGGTTACCCAACCCATTCGCAAGTTTTGCATTGTATGACTCTTTAAAACGCTCCGGTGTAAATGGACTATCATCAAAACCAACTTCCGCAAGGAGGAAAAAGCGTAGCCCATCGGTACCATATTCTTTTGCAATATCGAGCGGGTCAACCACATTACCGAGCGATTTAGACATTTTTATGCCACCCTCTCCAGTCATGTGACCATTTATAACAATTTGGTATGAGTTTGGAATACCTGCAGCCAAAAGCATTGCTTGCCACATCGCTGATTGAAAACGATTGTTATCCTTACCACAGTACTGAGTTGGAGTTCCTGAAATCCAGTATTTTTTGAAATCACCACCCTCATCTGGCCACCCGAGCGTATTGATGTAGTTGGTAAGCGCATCAAACCATACATACATGACGTGCGCGTCATCACCCGGTACAGGGATACCCCACGGCATTTTTTCTTTCAATCGCGAAATAGGAAAATCTAAAAGCCCACGAGAGACGAATGATTTAACTTCATTGAATCGGAACTCCGGTATGACAAAATCAGAACGAGAATCGTAGAGTGCAAGTAGCGGTTTTTGAAATTCAGAAAACTTAAAGAAATAATTTTCTTCATCAATAATTTCAAGCGGAATATTCGGATGCTCAGGACATTTACCTTGCACGAGATCTGAATCAGTCTTTTCCATTTCACAACCACTACAATACTTCGCTTGATAATTTTTCTTATAGATATACCCACGATCATTCACACGCGTCCAGAATGCCTGAGCAGCTTTTTCATGAACTGGATCTGAAGTACGAATAAAATGAATGTGGTCAGTCACACCAAAGGATTCGACTTGTTTTTTAAAAACCAAAAACGCTTCATCAACAAATTGTTTTGGATCTTTTTTGTTTTCGAGCGCCTTTGTATAAATCTTTATACCGTGCTCATCTGTCCCCGAATTAAAAAAAACATCATACCCAGCAATCATTTTATAGCGAGCAATAGCATCAGCCCGGATAAATTCAAGCGCATGCCCCACGTGCAGTGGTGCATTCACATACGGAAGTGTCGTTGTTAAATAGAAAGATTTATTATTCATAGTTATTTTTTATTCAGTAAATGAAACTGCAGGCTTTTTCTTTTCGACATCATCAGCAAATTCCATCAGTGCAACGGCGACCGGAATTGCGAGTATAAGCCCCCAGAATCCAGCGAGCTTTGCTCCAATAAGAATTGAGAGGATCACTACCAGTGGTGAAATACCGATAACACGTTTAATGACTAATGGCGCGATCAAGTAGTTTTCAAACTGTTGAATAATTAAGTAGAATCCACCAACCAAAATTGCTTTTGAAATTCCACCAGAGAGATACGCGAACGAAATTGCAGGGATTACCGCAAGCACCAATCCGAACGGTATAAGTTCAAATATTGCAGCAGTAAACGCAAGCACAAGCGCGTTTGGAACATTAAATATTGAAAGACCCAAAAATACCAAGACACCAATAAGTACTCCGAGAAGCAATTGCCCTTTGATCCACAATGCGATTTTTCGCTGTGAACGCTGCCAAAGTCCGATCGCATAGGCTTCAGTCCTTTCAGGAGTAATAATTCGCAAGAATTTCTCAATCCCCTTTTCCTGGATCGAAAGGTAGAAAGAAATCACCACGATCAGGACAAAGTTGAGGACACCACCGAATACTCCTGAGACCGTCCCCAAAAATCCTTGCGATACGCCCTGTGCAATAATTCCCAAACGACTTACAACACCCGTCACAGAATCACTCGAAAGTGTTGAAAGATCTTTCGCATTCGAAAATACTCCGCTTTGAAGCGTGTTCAAGAAATCAGCATGTGGAAGATATTTTGCGAGAAGACCTACGACCACCGCAGCCTGCTGAATTAGAATTGGAACAAAGAGATAAAAGAGTGCAGCGACACAAGATAATGTCAGTACAAAAATTATAACAACAGAAAGTGAACGATTTGGAATAACCTTCATCATGCGACGAGAAGCAGCATCCACAAACGAAGCGAGTACAATTGATGTAAGAACAATAAGCACTACGTCACTCAGAAGATAGAGAGTATAAATAAGGAGCGCAAAAAGAATAACGCGGATTATCGTGCTGTTTGAGATATTTATTGTGGTGTGAGGCCGATTACTCATGATTATACGGCCATAATAACACGAATTAGAGTGAGATAAAACCGGAACTAGATTTAGATGACGAGGTGTTTTTTAAACTCTGTATCATCTTTAAACGGACCAATGAGTGCCAGATTGAGGCCTTTTTCAACAAAAATACGCTTCGCAAGTCTTTGTATATCTCCGGCAGTAACCTTACGGAGTTTGAGAGCTTGTTCTTTCGAAGTCTTCACTTCCTTTTTTAGGAGTTCTTGAATCCCCGCAAACTGCGCCTGAGAATCAGATGATTCGAGTTCGAGATCCATATTCCCTATCAAATACTCTTTCACCTTTGAGAGCTCCTGTTCTGGCACCTTTGTAAGCATGAGTTTTTTTACTTCAGCAAGCATCGCATCAATCACCTCTCCAACACGCTTATTATCAACACCAGCTGCAATTTCCAAAAATCCATGATCTGTGTACGCATCATGATTTGCACGAACATAGTACCCCACTCCCATTTCCTCACGAATTTTCTGAAATAGACGTGAGCTCATTCCGCCACCCAATACAGCCGCAAGCACGGTAAGTGTTGAAATTTCTTTACTCAAGAGACCAAAGGTACGGAAGCCCAGCACTAAATGTGTTTGATCAGTCTCCTTAAAATGCACGAGTGTTTTTGGTGCTGATTGTGATTCAATGACTTTCTTTTTCTTTTCATTTTTTGTTGTTGGAATATCTTTAAATAACTCTTTGACGCGGCCGATAACTTTTTTTTCAGTAATTCCACCAGCCACAACAACGGTCGTCGCTGAAGCAACATAATGGGCCTTTCGATATTTCACAAAATCCTCACGCGTCATTTTTCTGATATTGTCACGTGGACCGGCAATATTCCATCCTGCTGGCTGATCACCGTACAAAAGACTCATAAAAAGCTCCCCTACTTTTCGATGCGGCATATCATCATAGAGATTTATCTCATCGATAATTACGCCTTTTTCTTTTTCAATTTCTTTTTCATCAAACAGCGAGTTCAAATACACATCAGAAACAATATCCAAAAGTTTATCAACATGAGTTGCTTTCGATTTTGCATAGTAGCCGGTAAATTCTTGCGAAGTAAACGCGTTTGATTGCGAACCCAATGCATCAAGTTCGTGACTGATATGAAGCGCTGTTGGACGATTCTTTGTACCTTTAAAACACATGTGCTCCAGAAAATGCGAAACGCCATTGTTTTCTTTAGTCTCATATTTCGAACCAGCCTCAACAAGCACTAAGACAGTCACCGTAGGGTTATCACGCATTGGAATCGTGATGATACGCAAGCCATTTTTTAAAATTGTTTTTTTGAATTTCATATTTTTATTATTGTGCAGTTGCTAAACATTGATTGAGTGTCGAAGTCGAAGTCCATCCGCAAGAACCAGATGCCTGTGCCTCACATTTAGCGGTCTTATAACACTCGTATGATGATTGCCAGAGACAAACACTGACACCGGTTGAATCATCTCCTTTTTTAACACAGAGCTGATTACCACACCCGGCGACGACACACTCAACGGGTGGAGGTTTGGGAACTACAACTACTTTTTTCTTCACCGGTGGCGGAGGTTTTGGAGCAACGACCACCACTTCTTGCGGTGGTACAAATACCTGGTAGTTTGCGGGATTCATGGCGCCGACAAGTGACGTGCCTAATCCGGCGGCAATTGTAAGCACTTTGAATAGTTCAAACATTATTGAAGTAAGCCCTTCTTTATATACGTAACAACTTCATTAATATGAATTCGTTCCTGCTTCCCTGTATCTCGATCACGAATAGTGACCGTATCAAGAAATTCTTTATTCTCACCGAGCGTATCGAAGTCGACAACAATACACCATGGCGTACCGATTTCGTCCTGTCGTCGGTAGCGTTTACCGATATTACCATTATCATCGAACATCACGCGACCGAATTCTTTTTTCAACATCGTATATACTTCACGTGCTTTCGAAACCAATTCAGGTTTATTTTTCAAGAGTGGAGAAACTGCACACAACACCGGAGCGATATGTGGCTTCAATTTAAGATACGGTCGTACTTCCCCACCCATTTCATCTTCAGTATATGCAGAGAGCATTACCGCGAGAAATGCTCGATCAGAACCGAACGATGGCTCAATCACATGTGGAGTTATCTTCTCACCATTTTCTTCATCTTGATATTCCAAATGATGCGTATTCAAGTCAAAGCTGCCTCGATACGCAAGTCCGAACAATTCTTTCTGACCAAACGGATACTCAAACTCGAAGTCTACCGTGCGTTTCGAATAATGTGCGAGATCTTCTTTTTTAATCTCAATATCATGCACTTTATTCATATCGATACCCACGCCCCCCATCCATTCCATAACCTCATCTTTCCAGTAGTCGAAATATTTTTCCCAATCAGCTTCACGGACA
>JAHFNN010000067.1 GCA_023267315.1 Candidatus Nomurabacteria bacterium
TTGCTTTTTCTAAGCTTTCATGATTTTCGAGTATTTCGGCTTTTCGTTTTTCAAAGTCTTCTTTTGAATATGGGACATTTAAAATAGAGTTGGATTGGTTACGGCCATTGATGCAGAGAATACAATTATTTGAATTGCGCATATTGTAGCAAAAAAGAAGATCACTGGATGACTGACACTGTTCGCTAAACATGCACTTGAAACAATTGCGACAATCGATGCACTCATAGCACAACTCAGACTCATGAATGAACGCACAATCCACGCAAAATTTATCCCGTTGCAATAGACGACCATACATGCAATCTTCATTATAGTCTGCAGCAAAAATCATATAGCAGTCCTTGTTTTCCGCTGATCCATTCGTATAGTCGCTTCTTACATTATTGACTGCCGCCATATTCTGCCTCGGAACTTTTTTTTGCAATTCTCGATACTGTTCAAAAAACGTCTTATTCGGATCATAGTCCATCCCATAACTTTTAGGATCCCACGCATCGCTCCACCAGCAATTATGGCAATACACTTCAAAATCAGCTTCCGGAGAATATACAGTGATAATATCTTTCTTGCAAAGATCACATGGTCGTTTGTATAAAGTTCGTTCATTACGAAAAACTAACCGTCGTGCCATACGGCAATCTGGACAGTCCACCGGTGGAGCTGTTTTCATCTGCTCATAGAAAACCAGATCTTCTGGTCGAATTTCGAACTCTTTCGAGCACATGTTGCAGGTGTGTTTTTGCATAAAAATTAGATTACCTCTTTTTGATAACAACTCTCGCAATATACCACTTCTGGTTGTTCGGGTGAATAGGCTGTTTCAAATTCATTCGAGCAGACACCACTGTGACCATGGTTTTCCTTATCACACATACATGAACGATGCCATAATTTCAAAGGTTTCCTGGTGCGGAAACGCTGATAATGCCTACACCACGAACAAAGTCTTGGAAGTGGGATGTTGAATCGGCGATAAAAGGTGAGTTCGTTGGGTAATATTTTGAATGCAGTTGTACAACGATCATTACACTCCCCTTTATGAGCACATGAAATAACTTTTTCAAGAATCTCATCGGTGACGTCTCGTATGTCGGATGGCAACATTGCACTTTCTAAATCAATCTTATACGTTTTCTCTTCTGGGTCTTTCCATGATAAACCTCTCTGCAAAACCTCTTCTTTAGAAAGTGGCGTGTAGTCTGATGCGACTGTTTCGTTATAACCAAAGAGCGAAAGTTCTGCTGGGAAAAATTCGCCATACTTATAAACCAACCCCGCCTTATCAATATATGGCATTTCATTCATGTGTTTGAGTATCTTTGGCAACAACTCTTCATATTCTTCCTTTGTATACTGTTTATTTAAAATGCAATAACTCTTACTTCGAAGCCCGATGCAACCAAATAAATTTGAGGAACTGTAACAATTGACTGAATAAGTCACATTACTTGAAGAATAAACAATATTCGTAAAAAGGTTATTACTTCCACCGACCCCAACATCAAAAGACTCATAAGCAGTCTCCAAACCTCCACCTGCAGCGTCAGTATCATAACAATCCTTTATATTTATTGCTGCCCAAAACATAAACTTAGAATCTTCGGGCCCGTCTGTCACGTCAAAGCAAAAGCGCGCATTCTTCGCATGACTAATATTATCGCCTGTCACATTGTACGAATTCAAAATATGGGCGTATCTATGAATCACCTTTGACTTCATCTCCTTAAATTCATTTTTCAATTTTTGAATCTCAGTAAAATCACCAAGATTATATTGGGCAATGTTTTTAGCATACTCTTCTTTTGAAAGTTGCACATTTTGGAAACAGTAGCTTTTATTCCTTAGATTTGCAGACATGAAGCAATTGGTACACCCTTTGCAATCATAGAGGAAATACGAATCAGTACACGAGTGTGAATCTTCAGAATAAAATAATTTGTATGAGTCAGAGCAGTTAGTATCATCATATGAAAACTCTGATTTGTGCATCACATGCACATCCATGCAATCTTTAAGGTACGTAGTCGAATCAGAATACATTACACGTTCATTCCTAAAACATGCGGTGACAAGATAACAGTCATAATTTTCTTCTGCCACATTACAATAATCACTATTTACTGATTTTGAATTCGAAAGATTAAGTAGCGGGAATCCATCACGAAGTTCTTTCCACTGCTGGAAAAATGGTTTGGTAAAATCATATTCTCTTCCATAGCTCATTGGATCCCAGGCATCACTCCACCAGTATTTTTGTTCATAGACGACAAGATCCTTGTCCGGTGAGAATATAGACAGTACTTCTTTACCATCATGACTTTCTTTTCGTTTATATAATGCGTGTGTATTTCGGAAAGAAAACCGTCGCTGCCGCCGACAGTCTGGGCAAAAGGTCGGCGCTGGGACCTTTATTTTTTCATAGAATAGAAAATCATCTGACTCTATCGTAAAGTCATTTTTGCAGTTCTGGCAGACTCGATTTTCAGTTTGCATGCCACCACTATACAACAAAAAATAGAGCTTGTCGCTCTATTTTTAGATAAGGGGTTCAGCACTTACTTCCTGCTTTACCTCTTGGCGTTTTCCGGTAATCGCGGCTTTTTCTTGAGCACTACGAATGATTTGTGACTCTTCTTCTTCAATCAATTTCTGAGCATCACCCTTGGTAATAGCATATTTGCGTCGTGATGCTTCAAATATCCGCTGTCGATACGATGGATGTGTAGCGGGAAGTACTCGGAGGGTTTCCGCAGAAAATGGGTCGTATGATTCCCCGTCAATCGTCATCTTCACATAAAATTCCCCCACACCTAAGTTGATCATATCTTTAACGTCGAAGACTGGCGCGAATTCTGGCTTCAATTTCACGGCATCCTCACCACCCACACGGAAAGAAATAATTGACCCAACGTTACCAAGTACCGCGGCCTCCACTTTGGGTGGAATCTGACCAACGTACTGGTGCGCGACCGTAAGATTTATGCCGTATTTACGAGCTTCTGAGAGAATGTTCTCAAATGTATCTGTCACCACGTTCTGGAACTCGTCCACGTACAAATAGAAATCGTAACGATCTTTTGGATCAAGTTTTGCACGCGCCATACCCGCCTGTTGAATCTTCGTCAAAAACATAGCCCCGAAGAAACTTGAGTTCTCTTCTCCGATTTTTCCTTTCGAAAGATTAATGAGGAGTATCTTCCGTTCATTCATCAATTTCTCAATATCAATCTTATTTTCCTTTTGACCGAAGATATTACGAAGCATCGGATCAGAAAGGAATTGACCGAGTTTGTTAACCAACGGGATAATAGCATCCGTATCGAACTTTTCTGACCAGTCCGCAAATTCGATTGCCCAGAAACGCTTCACCATGTCGTCTTCAATATACTCCACCACTTTTTGACGATAGTTACGATCGGTCAACATTGAAATCATTCCACGCATTGTTGCATACGGATAGTCAAGCAGTGCCAACACTGTAAAACGAAACACGTGTTCAAGACGCGGCGTCCAGTTCGCACCGAATTGCTTTTTCAACACTTCAATCAAACCTTGAGTTAATTGATGCTTGAATGTCGGGTCGATATTTGAAAGCGGATTGAATGATGACGGATATTCAAAATCAGACGGATCGATAATGCACACATCTTCAATGCGATCTTCTGGAACAAAATTCAAAATATCATCAATAAATTCTCCGTGTGGATCAATCACACACATTCCGTGACCATACGAAATATCTTGTCGAACCATGAGTTCCTGCAGTTTTGATTTACCTACACCGGATTTTCCGATGATGTAGAGGTGACGTCGACGATCAACACGCTTGAATCCGAAAATAAATTTCTTTTCTTCGAGCGCAGCCACGTAATTGGTACGGCCAATATACACGACATCTTTCGGATCGTCCTGGCCAAAAACCGGAAGCTCCGGTGGAGGCGGAGCATATTTAATTATCTGCACTCTATTCCCACGTGACATATATGTATAGTATATCGCCCTACGCCTCAAATGGAAAGGATTCTATGTTGATGTTATACCCCGTGAGATAGTTACAAGATTTTAATAGTGAATTTACAATCCATGAACGAACAAAAAAATATTAAAGGGCTATTTTACATGCAGTATCTCACGGGGTATACTTCAAGCATGTCTCGTACGAGAAATCATATATATAAAACATGGTGGCATGTCATTGGTGCAATCATGATTATTCTTGTACCATTCATTTTCTTTCTCATATTCTCCCAAGTTGCTCATATTTCAAAAGGAGTACTATTCTCAGATATTTTTGTCTCACTTGGACGCATTGTGATTTCATTTATTTTAGCTGCAGCGCTCGGTTGGGTATTGGCTATTTCATTCTATCGCGGACGACGATCACAAATTGCACTTCCTATCTTCGATGTCTTGCAAAGTCTTCCTACATTTGCCGTACTCCCTACCGCAATTTTAATTTGGGGACCAAGCGAATTTACTATTACCTTCTTTCTTATACTCACCATCATTTGGCCAATATTTTTCAGTGTGACAAGCTCGATGAAACTCATTAAAAATGAATGGGAGGAAGCTGTCGATATCAGTGGTATACGAGGATTCAAATTCATCCGCTACTTCCTTTTGCCGGCAAGCATCCCAGGACTTATCACCGGTTCTATTGTGGGTATTGGCGAAGGATGGGAAAGTTTGATTGCTACAGAAATAATTGTGAACGCAAAAACAGGATTAGGATCATTCTTTCAATCAGTTACTGGTAATGGACAAGCGACGATGTTTGGAGTTTTAGGAGTCTTACTTATCATATTCTCTATTAATAAATTAGTCTGGCTCCCCCTTCTTGAAGCAAGCCACAAGACGCATGATGAATAATATGGAAAAC
>JAHFNN010000068.1 GCA_023267315.1 Candidatus Nomurabacteria bacterium
TGATATAATCCAGCGTATATGGCAAAACAAAGCGATCAACAAAAAATAGCCTTTTTTATCAAGGAATTACGAGAAAAGCGCAAACTCACCCAAGGTGAATTTGCGAAAGCATTGGGTACATCCCAGAGCGCTGTCGCCCGTATGGAGAAGGGTGAACAGAATTTTACCACCGAACTCCTCTCAAAAATAAGTGAAGTCTTAGAACACCAAATTGTTTCAATAAATAATTCTACCGACTTCCAAGTCACCGGTGGACGAAAACTCTCAGGCAACATCACGACTGGATTTGCGAAGAATAGCTCGGTGAGTCTTTTGTGTGCTTCCCTTTTGAATCACGGCACCACTACACTTCACGGTATCGCCAAGATCGAAGAGGTGTTTCGCGTGATTGAAATATTGGAATCAATCGGCGTATCTATCAAATGGATTGGCCAGAATTCAGTAAAAATCACTCCACCGAAAAAATATGATTTGAAACACTTGAATGTCGAGTCTGCAATCAAGACCCGTTCGATTCTCATGCTTATGGGCCCACTCGCTCACGAACTCGCTACGTTTTCTATCCCCCACGCCCAAGGATGCAAACTCGGCAAACGCACGATCGCCGCACACACCTATGCACTTGAAGACTTGGGTATCAAAGTGAAAACAACCGACCAAACATACGATATTTCTATAAAAAAATTGAAGACAGCAGATATTGTGATGTACGAAGCTGGCGATACAGCCACCGAAAATGTGCTCATGGCTGCAGCCAAGATTCATGGCAAGACCGTCATCCAATTTGCGAGTGCAAACTATATGGTACAAGAGCTTTGTTACTTCCTTGAATTGCTCGGAGTGAAAATTGAAGGCATTGGTACTTCGACTATTACCGTCCATGGAATCAAGAGTGTAGATCAAGATATTGAATTTTATAATAGTGAAGATCCGATTGAATCAATGATGTTCATCTCAGCTGCTATCGCCACAGATTCAAAACTCACCATCAACCGCTCACCGATCGACTTTCTTGCACTCGAACTCTACAAACTCGAGAAGATGGGATTGAAATACAAAATTTTGAAACGCTATCATTCAAAAAATGGCCGCACCAAACTCGCCGACATAGAAATCTTGCCTTCAAAATTAAAAGCGCTCGACGATAAGATCCACCCAAACCCATACCCGGGTATCAATATCGACAACCTGCCATTCTTTGTGCCAGTCGCCGTCAAAGCAGAAGGCACCACACTTATTCATGATTGGGTGTATGAGAACCGCGCCATCTATTTCACTGAACTCAATCGTCTCGGTGCTCATGTAGCTCTCGCTGACCCACACCGCGTCTATATCCAAGGTGGAACACCACTGAAAGCTGCTCAAGTCGTCTGCCCTCCAGCGCTCCGGCCGTCGATGATTATCCTGATCTGCATGCTTGCCGCTCAAGGCACCTCAATACTTCGTAACGTGTACATGATCAGCCGTGGATATGAAGAAATCGCTGAGCGATTGAATTCTATCGGGGCTGAAATTAAAATCCTCAAGAGTTAGGAGCTCAATCATTTTATGGAAACACACAAGCCATTCGTCATCGCAATCGTCGGACCAACCGCAATTGGAAAGTCTGAATACGCGATCAGGCTTGCCAAGCAAATGGGCGGAGAAATTATTTCCGCTGACTCACGCCAGGTATACAAAGGTCTTGATGTTGGATCTGGAAAAGTAACCAAAAAAGAAATGCGTGGCGTCCCCCACTATCTCCTCGATGTCGTATCACCGACAAAAGTATTTTCTGCGCATGATTTCAAAAAGAAAGCAGAACCAATTTTGAGAAACATCTTGGCACGAGGAAAAACACCGATCGTCGTCGGTGGCACTGGATTCTACATAGATGCACTTTTAGGACACAGAATCCTGCCCAAAGTAGCTCCAAACAAAGAACTCCGCAAAACACTCGAGAAAATGACGGCAGGAGAATTATTTAAAGTGCTTGAAGAGATGGACCCGGCGCGAGCAAAGACGATTGATGCGAAAAATAAAGTCCGACTCGTGCGCGCTATTGAAATCGCAAAGGCGCTCGGCAAAGTACCTGAACTCAAAACAGAAGAACTACCTTACCAAACACTTTGGATCGGACTTACTGCTGACCGCGATGTTATTCAAAAGAAAATTGCGATCCGAACCAGAGCTCAACTCAAAAGTGGCATGGTAGAAGAACTACACAAACTCAAAGAAGAAAGTAAGGTGACTTGGAAGCGTCTACATGAGATGGGACTGGAACAGCGACTGTGCGCTGAATATCTAAAAGGAAATATCACACAATCAGAACTTGAGAAACAACTCATTGAAAAAACGTATCAGTATGCCATGCGGCAATTACGCTGGTTTAAACGCAATAAGCAGATCAACTGGATTGATCTGCAACACATGACAAAAACTCCAGGAGATAAGATTAAGCAATTTTTGAAATAGCCGAGCTATTTCTTTTTAACATCATCCTTGATCATTTTCACAATTTCTGGAAATGTTGGGATTTTGAAGTGACCATTCTTACTTTTATATATAATGATGTTCGCGTTTTTTAATTTATTGCGATATTTTTCTGCATGAGAGACCGGCACACAATCATCATCTTTTGAAAAAAGAAGGTATAAATTTTTTGTATTTTTCTCAAGAAGAGACAAGTCTGATTTCAATTTAAATCCACCAACAAGATCTTCTCCGATTGTTGTATTATCAAACGGCGGACAAACTAAGTAAGTGGATAATATTTTCTTAGGAAATTTATGTTCTGATAGGTATTTTGCGAGAAAAATACCACCCAAAGATGAGCCAATCAAAATCACACCATTTTTCAATAATGGAATATATCGCTCGAATGCTATTTTCCAATCCGAATACTTTGCATCATCTGACTGTGGCATGCGAGGCTTGATCGCATAGAATTGACTACCAAGTGCCTTATCAATCCAATCCCCTGCCCAGCGTATCTTCTTTTCGATAGAGACATCCCTCGTTTTCAAATAGTGTATATAGTCCTTCTTATTCTTGAAGGTCATACCACCATGGATAAATAGTACTTGAGTTTTAGATTTCATATAATAACAAGCCCGAATTTTACCAACCTGCAAGAATAGCTCCCATTGCTGCCATTACAACAAGGGAACATCCAGCTTCAAAAAGCCATAGTTTCCAATTTCTTCCCATCCAAATAACGTCGATTGATGATGATGTAACTAAAAAACCAAGCCAAATCCATACACCCATTATTGCACCTCGAAACCATGTCGCTGGACCCATTAGAGATGAAGTAAACACCAGCGAAAAAATCATCGCCATAACCAATGCGGTAATGACATTAACTACAAAATTCCAAAACATCTTTCCATACATATCAGAAAATTTTTCGTTTCCAGTTGGATGAATATCTGCTAGTTTCATCCATAATTTTCCCGATATAGGACCATGAAATAAAAACCCTAAAATAAACGCGACAGCTGCTGACACAAGCACAGAAACTAAATTAATTGAGAGCATAAGTTACTTTTGTTAATTAATAATGTTCTCACAAAACATATATGTGGCGGGCCCACGAGGATTTTAAAATTACATTTTCAGTACACTTTTTCGATGAATTCAGAGCAAGCTCCTCATTCATAACGAAAAGCTCTTCAAATCCTCGAGGCAAAGCGCGCAGGCGCTTTGCTTGGGCATTACAAAATACGCTTCGCTATTTTGTGGCGGGCCCACGAGGATTTGAACCTCGGTCGCTCGTTTTGGAGACGAGAATTCTACCACTGAACTATAGGCCCATATAACTAACCTCCAAAGAATACCATAATACTTCCAAATCTCAATTACCCCATACAGTAGCAAAAAATCGAAAAATTGTGTATAGTAACTCCTGTATTTCAATGCGTCGGTGGATGAAAGCTGAACTGCTTCAGGTTTCATCCGTAGCGTAGCGTAGCGAAGGTGGCCGACACCGACGCTATGGTTTCCACGCAGTGAGAAATTGCGACCTTTGTCGCAAAAGAGCGTCGGTGGCGGAGTGGTCAATCGCACTTGACTGTAAATCAAGCGACTTTATGTCTACGTAGGTTCGAATCCTACCCGGCGCACAACCTAGTATTAAGAGAGGCGAAAGCCTCTCTTTGTTGTTTAGTATCAACGTTTTTGTTTAGTTCCAACCGTTCAATCTCGGGCAAAAGTTCTTTTTCTGCTTTTTTAAGCTGAAAATACCAAGAATGTATATCCACAAAGATATTTTTGTCTTTTAGTCTGTGGTTCCAACCCATACTAGAAAGTATCTCTTTTTGGATTTGATCATCACCTTTTTGAAATGCTTCACTCGCATTTTTTGCAAAATGAAAAACATTTTCTGTTAACTCAGTCCATTTCTGTGCACGATCTTCTGTCTCATTGAGTTTTATTTTTTGAGTAGTTAACAACTCTTCCAAATCTTTCTTTTGAATTTTATATACTTCTTCAGTGATAGTTCCGTTCAAAAGAAACTCAACCGCACGATCAAGTTTTTTCTGAGTTTCCTCGACGTTTCTTTGTTGACTCTCATAAATTGCCTGACGTTTTCCGGTTTCTAAACTATGGACTTCACGAAGAACCTCAAGTCCAAGTTCATAAAACTTTGGATTGATAGTGTTTTCATTGATTAGGTTTATTATTTGCTCCTCCAACTGATCAAGTTTAACTGGTTTCGAATTACACTCCACATATTTCTTACGTTTAGTGCAGTGATAGTAGATATATGTCTCAATCTTTCCAGTTGATTTAATTAATTTCTTTTTAATAGATGCAGTAACCTGTGCCCCACAGTGATCACAG
>JAHFNN010000069.1 GCA_023267315.1 Candidatus Nomurabacteria bacterium
TACATTCCTCTCTGGTGTACACAATCAATTCCTCGCAGGAATCGGTTCGAGTCTTATGAAGTTTTCACAGACATCAGTGCTCTATGGTGTGCTCTACTTCATCCTTGTATTCCTCTTCACATACTTCTACACTGCAGTGACATTTGATCCACATGCACTTTCGACCAACTTGCAGAAAAATGGTGCATTCATCCCCGGTGTTCGCCCAGGACAATCAACCTCTGATCATATTTCAAAAATTTTGACTCGTATTACTATGTTGGGCGCTCTCTTCCTTGGATTCATTGCAGTCCTTCCGCTCATCATGCGTTCGATTACCGGTATTACCTCTATAGCACTCGGTGGTACGGCGCTCCTCATCGTTGTGTCTGTGGTGCTTGATCTCATCAAGAAAGTTGAAGCGCAGCTCTCAATGCGAGAGTATTAAAAAAGAGACCCTAGCGGGTCTTTTTTTGTGCATGTATAATACACAAATATGAAACCAAAAACATTCATTTTCGTTGGACGATCTGGCTCTGGCAAGGGAACACAGCTTGAGCTCCTGGAGAAATTCTTGGCAGGAGAGAATAAAGATATCGGAGCGCAATCTTTCGTTATGGGAAACATCTTTCGTGAATTCATGAAAGGGGAAGGATACGCGCAAGAGCGAGCTCGTGAAATTATTAATGGAGGCAATTTGATGCCAGACTTTATCACTATCTCACTTTTCACAAAAGCACTTCTTGAAAAAATCCAATCACACGAACATGCATATATTGATGGATTTCCTCGTTCTATTCCACAAGCACAGGCCGTCATTGATGCAATGAGTTATTTCAAGCGCGAATCTCCTGTCATTATCGACATTGATGTTTCAGAAGAAGAGGTAAAAAAGCGAATGCTAAAGCGTGGGCGACCTGATGATACTGAAGAAGGTATTGCTTCACGTTTTGCTTTCTATAATCGCGAAGTTGTTCCTGCGGTTGAATTTCTAAAAGAAAAGTCTGGATTTAATTACATAAAAATTGATGGTGAACGCTCGGTTGAAGCTATTCACGAAGATCTAAAAAATCATATCATAGCTCTCTAGTATATGAACTCTGTTGTTATCTCATTGGGCGGATCGCTTGTTGTACCGAATGAAATCGATACTAACTTTGTTGCTGCGTTTAAATCTTTTGTAGAAACACATGTAAAAAATGGAGTTCATTTTGTGCTTATCGTTGGTGGCGGAAAAACATGTCGCAAATATAATTCTGCACTTGAGCAAGTGGCGAATCCAACGAAAGATGCACTTGATTGGTTGGGAATCGAGGCGACGCGTTTGAATGCACATTTTATTCGCGAAGCGCTTGCACCATACACTCATAATGAAATCATTATCGATCCAAATAGTATTCCAAATACCGATAAACCTATCATCGTTGGTGGCGGCTGGAAACCAGGATGGAGTACTGACTATGACGCGATAATTGCTGCCGGTAAAATTGGCGCAAAAAAAGTAATCAATCTTTCTAATATTGATTTTCTCTACGACAAAGATCCGAAGAAATTTTCTGATGCGCAGAAAATAGAAAAAATTTCATGGGCAGATATGCGAAAACTCTTACCAGAAGAATGGGATCCAGGACTCAATGCTCCATTTGATCCGATTGCTGCACGCGAGGCTGAAAAGCTCGGTATTGAAGTAGCAATTATCGGTGGTAGCGATCTCGAAAATCTTGAAAATTACCTCGCTGGTAAAGCATTTAAAGGAAGTGTAATATCCTAACTATGGAAGCTCAAATAAAGAAATGTACTACCTGTAAGGCAGATTTTACTATCGAGCCGGACGATTTTGACTTCTACACTAAGATAAAGGTGGTAGCTCCGACTCTCTGTCCTCCATGTCGTCAACAGCGACGATATGCCTGGCGTAATGAGCGTACTCTCTATCGGCGTAATTGTGACTTGTGTAATAAAAGTATGGTCACTATATATTCTCCTGATAAGCCGTACAAAGTATATTGTCAGCCATGCTGGTGGGGTGATGGATGGGATCCAACATCATACGGCAAAGATTTTGATTTTACGCGCCCATTTTTTGAACAATTTTCCGAGCTACAAAAAGAAACCCCTCGCATGGCGCTACTGTCAAAAAATAGCGTCAATTCAGAATATTGCAATCACTCTGGCGATAATAAAAATGTATACCTTTCGTTTTCAAGTTTTGGTAATGAAAATGTGTACTATTCAACATGGGTAATGAAGTCCCGCGAATGCATGGATTCTTCATTCATATATGAAGCAGGAGAGCGTTTATATAATTGTATTGATTCACGAAAGTCATATTGTTGCCAATTTGGTTTTCTCCTACAAGACTGTGTAAATTGTAATTATTGCTATGATTTGCGTGGTTGTTCTGATTGCTTTCTCTCATCGAATTTAAGAAATAAAAGTTATTTTTTTAAGAATGTGCAGTACTCACGGGAAGAGTATTTGGCAAAAGTCGCCGAATATAATTTGTCTTCGTATGTTGCCCGTGAAAAAGCATACAGTGAATATCTTGATTTATTAAAAAAGCAATCGATTCATCGGTATGTGATTTCTGAGCGAAATATACAATCGACTGGCAACCTGCTCTTTGATTGTAAAAATGTTACAGATTCTTTCGAAATCAATAAAGGAGAAGATAGTAAATATTGTTATGGTGCGATAGAGTCGAAAACATGTATGGACCTTTACCACGTGGGGTACAACCTCGAACTCAATTATGAGTGCCAGGGGTGTACGAGAATTTCAAACTGCCAATTTTGTCATCTCTGCTATGACAACATGGGTGTTATGTACTCTGATACATGTCAGAATAGCCAAAACCTTTTTGGTTGCGTTTCGATAAAAAAGGGGGAGTACATCATTTTTAACAAGAAATATACAAAAGAAGAATATCTCGCACTCAAAGAAAAAATTATTGAACATATGAAAAAAACGGAAGAATACGGAGAATTTTTTCCGCCCTCTATTGCGCCGGTATATTACAACGAAACACAGGGTCAATATTATGAACCACTTACAAAAGAAGAAGTTTTAAAACGTGGCTGGCACTGGGAAGAAAAAATTCCAGGAACATTTAGTAAGGAAACTATTTCGTGGGACCAGGTTCCGGATACTATTGGTGATGTTACTGATGGGATTTTGAAAGAGATTTTGAAATGCATTGAGTGTTCCAAGAATTTTAACATTACAGCTGATGAGCTTACTTTTTATAGGCGTGAACAGATTCCTGTCCCACATGCTTGCCCAGAGTGTCGATACAAGAAACGTTTTGCTATTCGATTACCACGTAAACTGTGGAAGAGTCGTTGTATGTGTAGCAAAACGGGCCATGGTCATGAAGGTGACTGTCCTAATAATTTTGAGACATCGTATGCCCCAGAACGGCCAGAAGTAGTATACTGTGAGCAATGTTATCAACAAGAAGTGTCGTAAGGTAACCAATACACCACTATCATGTACTAGTACATGATACCAATCTATGCAAACAAAAAACTGTGCAAACTGTAAAAAAGAATTTACTATCACTCCTGATGATTTGGGATTTTATGAAAAAATAAAAGTTCCTGTACCATCGTGGTGTCCACATTGTCGTATGGTGCGACGTACTGCATGCATCAATAGCTTTTCACTTTTTTATCGCAATTGTGATAAGTGCGGTAAGCGTACTCTCTCCATGTATCCACCGTCACAGAAAATCACTGTCTATTGTCAGCCATGCTGGTGGGGGGACGATTGGGATGGTACTGAGTATGGTATGGATTATGATGCTTCACGACCTTTTCTCGAACAAGTTCGAGAGATTGAGGAAAAGACTCCGCATGTGGCACTTGAGACCACGTACCTCACACTTAAAGATTGTGATTACTGTAATGCGATTGCGTATAGTAAGAATTGTACATTGGCGGGCTGGGCAGATTATTGTGAAAATGTTTGCTACAGTGCCTTTTTACAAGGAGTAAAAGATTCTTCCGATTGTTTGCGTCTCAATGATTCCGAGCTCTGTTATGAATCGATCGGTATCAATAAATCCTACCAGACGTGCTATTCGCAGGAATGTGATTCTTGTACAAACGTCTGGTTTTCACGAAATTGCAATGGCTGTACCAATTGTATCGGTTGCGTCAATCTCCGTGGTGCTTCGTATCAGATTTTTAATGAGCAATATAGTAAAGAAGATTATGCAAAAAAAGTTGCAGAGATGAAATTAGATACGCGTGCTGGTATTGCCGCAGTGCAAAAAGAAGCGCTTGAGTTCTGGAAGAAATTCCCATACCGAGCATACAGCGGTAATACGATGAATGTGAACGTAACAGGAGAATATGTCTATGAATCAAAAAATGCGCACGATGCCTACCTCAGTATGTCAGTAGAGGATAGTAATCATGTGCAATTCTGTACAGTCGCCGCGACACGCGGATGTTATGACTATTCCGGATGGGGGAACAATGTGACTCAAATGTATGAAGTGGCTAATATCGGAGATAACTGCTCTGATTGCAAATGCTCGTATTATTGCTTCCCAGATATCTTGGATGCTGAATATTCTATTTGGTGTGTTTCAGGAAAACATATTTTCGGGTGTGTGAATTTGAAGCGCAAACAATATACGATTTTAAATAAGGTATACGACAAAGAAACGTTTGAGAAATTGAAGGCGCAGATTATCCAAGACATGAAAGACAAGCCATATATTGATCCGCTTGGACAATCGTATACGTATGGTGATTTTTTTCCACCGATGTTTT
>JAHFNN010000070.1:0-1206 GCA_023267315.1 Candidatus Nomurabacteria bacterium
TTTTGGAAGTAATTCTCCTGACGCAGTATGAAAATGTTGCTGCTAAGGTTGAGACAGAACTACTAAGATTTAAAAGCGCCAAAGCACAGGAGAAGGGGTATCGGACCTATAAACTCTTACCATTGATAGAGGATTATGATCATCGGCCGACACCAGAAGAATTCATCGGTATCGATTTTGCAATACTACGTCGTTTGAAAAAAGTTGATTCTTTTATATTTTCTACAGGTAGTCGTAAGGGTATATATTTTCTTCGCGTTGAACGATTGCGTCGCAAAGATGCACTTCGACAGGGGATAATAAAATCTCCACTACAGAAACCTGTTAAAAAATAGTACATTACTCTAAATAAAAACCCCCGCATTGTCACTTTGACGATGCGGGGATTCTTTTTTATATGTATTATGCGCGTTCTACGTATTCTCCAGTATCAGTATTTACCACAATTTTATCTCCTTCGTTTACGAACATCGGTACGTTTACCACAGATCCATTCGCGAGTGTTGCTGGTTTGGTACTGTTGGTGATCGTACTCCCTTTGATTGATGGAGCTGTCTCTTTAACTACGAATGTCATCTTTACTGGGAGCTTGATGCTGATGATCACTTCTTCATCGTCATCGTTCGTAAATACGAGGGCAGTTACTATTTCGTTTGGTTGTAGGAATTTAACTGTTTCGCCTAGGATTTTCTCTTCAAGCTTGAAACGATCAGCAGGCTTTTCTGGATCGCAGAACCAAAACTCTCCACGATTTGAATACAGAAATTTTACGTCGCGCTTCGTGATATCTGCTTCTGGTGCCATATCGGAGCCTTGGAATGTTGCATTATAGGTGCGGCCAGTCATAAGACTCTTCAATTTGGTCTGGTTTTGAGGTTTGCGTTGCTGGGTTCGGGCAACATGAGATTCCATGACGAGACATGGTTCATCTTCGTAAATAATGATCTTACCCTGTTTAATTTCGTTGTATTCAAGTAATGCCATAAGAATATGTGCTTATTTTAATAAGAAAAAGCCCGAAGGCCTTACGAAAGGGAGTATAGCAAAAAACACTTAAAAGTCTAGTTGTTTTGACCTGCTGTACCCAAGATGTTAGACTCCATTTGAACTTTAAAATTGTAAATAGTATGGAAACTTTAGATAGGGAAAGCTTGTATAGCCACCTCCAATTTGGTAGAGAAACATCGGTGTATTCTATGAAGATTT
>JAHFNN010000070.1:1216-4692 GCA_023267315.1 Candidatus Nomurabacteria bacterium
TGTCTTGCTCTACTACCTTACTCAGGGTGGATACCATTCTCAAAATCCTCCACCAGAAACACTTGTTCGCTTTTTGCGATTAAGGCGTGCTTGTACCTTTAGGTATGTGACTCAATATTTCAATGAGCATGAACCGTGGATTTTGGTTATAGAATTGCACGAAAGTTTTGGTAAACTTGAATTTAAAATTCCGTTTACCGAGATTGCAATTAAAACAATTGCAGGTGGAGAATTCATGTGTGATTTTGATGAATATGCTGAAGAACATTCTATTAAGATTGATATCACGGATAAATATCGTGCCATGAATCTTGAAAAACAAAAGAAGGACATGAAGAATTATGCCGGATGGGATGTTTCGGTAGAATTAAAGTCCTCAGCCCATAATCGAGAGTATTTTAAATCCACTAAGGAGGGTGAGTGGAATAAGGTTGATGTACGAAATGCACTTCTTCGTTTTTCAATTCCACGAGATCTTAGTTGTTCAATAACCGCATCAATTCATACATTTGTTGAACGGTGTATTGATGGCAATGATCCTGAATTACAAAAGTGGGGACCCGAATAAAAAGTTTTTCCTATGATTAATGCATAAAACCTTGTCTGTAAAAAAACAGACAAGGTTTTATTTTTTCCACTAAAAATTATCAACAAACTGAGCTACTCTCCTGCGCTTGAAACTTGAATCTCTCCAAATCGCTTTCTTATTTCCTTCATGAGTTCAGTGGCGACTTTAGGGTTTTCTTTAAGCCATGTACGTGTGGCATCGTAGCCACGACCCATCGGTACTTTAGTACCTTCTTTATCTTTGTATGAATATGAGGCGCCAGATTTTTCGACAATGCCAAGCTTTTCTCCGAGTGCCATGAGCTCACCCTCGCGAGAAATACCTTCGCCATAAATAATATCGAATTCAGTCTGTTTGAATGGGGCAGCGACTTTGTTTTTCACAACCTTTACGCGTGTGCGTCCGCCGACCACTTCTTCACCTTTTTTAATCTGAGCGATGCGACGAATGTCTAATCGGATTGATGTATAGAACTTGAGCGCTTTTCCTCCTGGGGTTGTTTCTGGATTACCGAACATCACGCCGATCTGCATACGGATTTGGTTGATAAAGATAACGAGAGTCTTTGATCGAGCGACGATGGCAGTGAGTTTACGAAGTGCCTGTGACATGAGACGTGCTTGTTTACCCATATGCTGTTGTCCCATATCTCCTTCAATTTCATCTTTTGGAGTGAGTGCTGCGACGGAGTCGATTACGATAACGTCAATCTTTCCTGAGCGAACGAGCGATTCAGTAATTTCAAGTCCTTGTTCTCCTGTGTCTGGTTGGGAAATGAGCAGGTCGTTTATTTTCACGCCCAACTTTGTAGCATAATCTGGATCCATCGCATGTTCCGCATCAATATATGCGCATACACCGCCTTTCTTTTGTGCTTCAGCGACAATATGGAGTGCGAGCGTTGTTTTACCTGATGATTCTGGGCCAAAGATTTCAATAATACGGCCACGTGGTACGCCACCGATGCCCAATGCCATATCAAGACCAAGGGATCCGGTAGGGATGACATCAATGTCTACTTTTGGTTGATCACCCAATTTCATGATTGCTCCTTCTCCGAATTTTGTCTGGATAGACTTGATGGTGTCTTCAATTTCGGTTGATCCGACTGTCTTTAAAACTTTTTCTTTTTTCTTTGCAAATGCCATAAATTTTTATCTATTAATTAATAATAATGTTTTGTGCGTCAGTCGGTTCGATTTTTGGTGTATATACTAGTCGTATTTCTTTTGAAACTTTTTTTCCGAATCGATCTTCTGCCTTTAGGCTAATTATATTATAGCCAGGGGAGAGCACCAATTTTTCACTAAAACCTCCGTTCTGTGATACTGGAATTGCCCGATCATCTAATGCGAGCAGGACGGCATTTTTTGCTGTACCGGCAACTTCGAGTGTTTTTTCAGTGATCGTTGCTCCGTCTGATACTGACGAGACGGTAATAATAGCGCCATTCACTAATGCGCGCGTAGTGTGATATGCATACAACCCGATAATAAGAAACAGTACTGCGATTGCGCCGATTCCTGCATATTTTTTTACTCTGGTTGATTGCATATATCTTTCCCTCGTATATTACTGCGCGTCAGGGAACCCTGCTCGCTCTGCTTCGACTGACTTTTCGAGCACGTCACGTGGTTTAGCACCGTTACCTGGACCAACAACTCCGTGTTCTTCAAGCATATCGATGAGGCGTGCAGCACGAGCATATCCAACTCCGAGTTTTCGTTGAAGGAATGAGGTGGAAGCTTTTCCTGTCTCGATTACTGTCTGGCGTGCTTCTTCATAGAGATCATCATCGGCACCGCCTTCATCATCAAGTGCACTTTCGAATATTGATTTGTCGCGACTAATCGTGCCTGAGAATTCAATTTCGTTCGGTACTTCATTTTCGTAACTCTTTGCCAAGTACTTCACTACTTTCTTAAGTTCATTTTCAGATATGAAGGCTGATTGTAAGCGTTCTGGCTGAGACATTTCACCTGAAATATAGAGCATATCTCCGGCACCCAAGAGTTTTTCAGCGCCTCCTTGATCCAAAATTGTACGCGAGTCGATCTGGGATGCCACTTGAAGGGCGACACGAGCAGGAACGTTTGCCTTGATAAGACCGGTAATGACATTTACTGATGGGCGTTGAGTGGAGAGGATGAGGTGAATACCAACCGCACGAGACATCTGAGCAAGTCGGACGATTGCTGATTCGAGTTCTCGTGGGTATGAGGTCATGATATCTGCAAGCTCATCAATAACAATGACGATATATGGCATGCGCTCTACCTCAGTATCTTCACCATTTGCGCCCTTCTTTTTCTTGCCTGTACCGACGACATTTGCGTGGTATGACTCAATATCGCGAACTGACTCAGCTTCCAGGATGTCGTATCGGCGATCCATTTCCTTTGCTGCCCACTTAAGCGCTAAGATAGCCTTCTTTGGGTCTGTGATGACAGGAGTGAGGAGGTGAGGGATTTTGTTGTAAAGCGTTAGTTCCACGCGTTTCGGATCCACCATGATGAAGCGAAGCATATCAGGACCGTTGCGGTAAAGAAGTGACGTGATGATTGAGTGAATCGTCACAGATTTTCCTGAACCAGTTGCTCCCGCAATAAGTGCGTGAGGCATTTTTGCCAGGTTTCCGAATGATGATTTTCCTGAGATGTTTCGGCCGAGTGCGACCATGAGTGGCTTGGGAGCATTCTTGAATTTGTCATCTTTAAGCAAGGTGCCCAATCCAACGATTGATTTCACCTTGTTTGGGATTTCGATACCCACGAGTGATTTACCAGGAATCGGCGCTTCGATACGGATTGGGTGAGCAGCAAGGGCGAGTGCTAAGTCATTTTGAAGGCCCACAATACGTGATAGTTTGACACCTTCGGCAGGTTTTAATGCATAACGGGTTACTGAT
>JAHFNN010000071.1 GCA_023267315.1 Candidatus Nomurabacteria bacterium
GCAACTGATTCTGCTGGTGATCCTATTGCCGCTATTGGAAAGTTTACACACCCATAAAGGTATAGTAGTCATTTTTCCTTAGTCTAATGCCTAAAAATATAATAGTAGATAAAAAAATAATATTTGGGACAATCAGTCTTCTCGGGCACTTTGTTTTAGTGTATTGGTTTGTTCCGTATACTGAGAAATTTTCTTTAAATCTTTTTAGTAACGGGACAAACAAGGCAATTGCTCCTGCACCAAAAGAAGTAGGAATAGTACCCTCTGATCCTGACCTACTTTCAGGTGTCGACAAAAAAGCTTATGACGAGCTTTCAAATTGGGTATCAGTCTCTGTTGGTAACCAACCAGCACTCTCAAGGAACCCACAGACGGTCAAGTTACCTGCTACATGGACTGCTCGAGAAGACTACTTGAGTGCGGTTTTACCATCAAAGATGCCTGATAAACTCTTGAAATATCGAGGTATCATAATGCGTCCACCACAATCAAAATCTATGTCACGCGATGATGCAATTTTTACTGTTTTTGATATTTCTGACCCCTATTTTAAAGATCATTGTCATCAGGGTACCTCAGGTGGGGATAGTACTTGCTATAGTGGCAAGAACCCTGATACTAAACACGTCTTTGATCTAATGTTTCATTTCCAGACCTTAAAATAGGACAATTTTTATATAAATCTGTCAATAGATTAACGTAAAAAAACCCTTATAAAATAAGGGTTTTTTGCATTTGACGTACCCTAAAAATGTTGTATAACTATTGACTTTATCTTAACAATATGCTACTATATAGGTAATTCCTTAAGAGTCATTGATTCATAAGGAACTTTTCATTTCTGGCCCGGCGGAAGCTCGGCAGACCAATGAAAATAAGTATCCAGATACAGTGTTTGGCGGAGCACAACTGCCGATTATGAATAAAAAATATCTATTACGCACACTTCAGTCATTTGTAGTTATTCCTATGTTAACGAGTTTCTCTGTTCCAATTGGGACAGTAGGTGCTCCGCAAATGCTGACGTTTGCCCCTTCAGGCATACAAATTAATAGTGCACAGGATAAAATAGCAGCTCAGAAGGAAAAGGTCATTGCACAAGAAGCAGACCTCATTGACACCTTCTTGGAGAGTAAAGAAGCTCCACTCGCCGGAAAGGGACGAGAACTCGCCCTTGCAGCTGACAAGTATGGAATCGATTATCGACTTGTAACCGCTATTGCCTTCCATGAGTCTACCGCTGGTAAATTTGCTTGTCCAAATGACCCAGAAAACTATTGGGGGTGGGGATCATGTCATGGTAGTCAATTCAAGAGTCTTGATGAAGCTATCGATATTATCTCGATGAACTTGGGTGGATATAATCCAAAGACTGCCCAGTATTACCATATGGGCGATAGTGTTGAAAAAATACTTAAAACCTATAACCCACCAGCAATTGTGCCGACATATTGGAAGGATGTCATTCATACAATGAATGCTATCGGTCCAAGTGATGTCGCAACACTGAATACTAAGTTATCCTAATAACGTAAAAATAAAAGAATAGCCGGGCTTCCATAGCAATATGGAGGCCCGGCTTTCGTTTAGGTACTACTCATCTTTCTGAGTAATTTCGTTGTTGATAAGAATCGAAGGTAGTCGGATTAATCCCGGCGTCATGTATGCACTGAAGACATTTTGGTTAGTTTTTACTTCAGAACTATTAGTGGCTTCCTTCGTTTTTTTACCAGCGACATTTTCTTGTTTCTTTGCTTTCGCCATACAATAAAGAATTTAGGGTGAATCAGAACCCATCATACCGAAGTGTAGCCTTTGGGTCAAATAAGAAAGCTAACGCTTTGATGTGGCTTTTTTTATAACGCTTTCGCTTTTTCAATTACCACACTCTTTTCACCATTTCGCACTGAAACTTTACCAGAAAATGCTATACAGTTTTCAACAACGAAGACGGTTGCGAGTTCAGCAAATAATTTTGGAAAAACTACTGCTTCGATTGTTCCGGTAAAATCTGACACTTTAATAAATGCCATACGGTCATTCTTTTTTGTAGTGACAGGTTTTACTTCATCGATGATTCCTGCAATAGTGATTTCTGCGCCTTCTCGAAGCTGTTCTTTTATTTTCTTTACGTTCACATCTCGTGATTCAAGTTTTTCTCGCCATTTATCAAGCGGATGACCAGAGACATAGAGACCTAGTAGTTCTTTTTCCCAGGCAAGCTTTTCATCTTTTGTAGCTTCGGGTGCACTTGCGAGGGTGAGTCCTGTTGTTGCTTGTGGGAGGTCTCCGAAGAGTGAAGTCTGACTTCCACTGCCGATTTTGTGCATTTCTTTGGTGTAGTTCAAAATAAGCTCCATGTTTGCAAGAAGTGATCCACGTTCTCCGAATTCGTCCATTGCACCAGATTTTGTGAGGGCTTCGATTGATTTTTTATTTAAATTTTTATGATTGACGCGTTCAAGAAAATCAGTGAGGCTCTTATATGGTCCACCTCGCTTTCGCTCTTCACTGATGGCGTTAGCAATATCAGTTCCCAAATTTTTGATTGTGTATAGGCCAAAACGAATAACCCCTGTCTGAAGTGGTTTACCTTCTTCTTTTGGGCGGGGAGTGTTTTCAATAACCGTAAATCCGCCAAGACTCTCATTTACGTTTGGTGGCAGAATAACAATACCCATGCGTTCACATTCATGAATGATTTCTGAAATCTTTTCTACATCACCTGATTCGGCAGTGAGAATGGCAGTCATATACTCAACAGGGAAGTTTGCTTTCATGTATGCTGTCTGATAGGCGACACGTCCGTATGATGCGGCGTGTGCTTTGTTGAATCCATACGCAGCAAATGGTTCAATCAGTTTCCAGAGATCCATTGCCATTTTGGGTGAGGTGCCATTTTTGACGAATCCCTCGAGAAGTTTTTCTTTCTGTGCCTCCATTTCTGCTGGAATTTTCTTACCCATCGCTTTACGGAGCTTATCTGCTTCAAGCCACGAATATCCAGCGAGTTTGATTGCGATCATCATAACGTCGTCCTGGTAGGTGATCACACCGTAGGATTGGTCGAGAATATCTTCCATACGTGGATCGAGATATCGCACTAATATAGGGTTGTGTTTACGTCTAATGTACTCTGGAATGGATTCCATCGGTCCAGGGCGGTAGAGGGCAACCATAGCGTTTATATCATTGATAGAAGATGGCATGAGCTCTTTTAAGTAGCGCGTCATACCTGATCCGTTCAATTGGAAGAGCCCCATCGTATCTCCACGAGCAAGTAGTGTAAATGTCTTTCGGTCATCAATGGGGATACGGTCGATATCGATGTCGATATTTCTAATTTTTTTTACCAGCGTGACGGCATCAGCTAAGATTGCTAAGTTACGAATACCCAGGAAGTCGAATTTTGGGAGTCCTACATCTTCCATGCCATGCATGTCGTACTGAGTAATTATCGCATCTCCTTTCGGGTCGTACTGGACTGGAGTGTAGTTGTACAGCGGTGTTGGTGCGATCACGACACCCGCTGCGTGCACTGATACGTGACGTACACATCCTTCCATTTTTTTTGCGAGATCGATAATTTGTTTTGTTTCTTTTTCTGTCTTATATGCTTTGTCGAGTTCAGGAACTGTCTCCATCGCATGATCAATGGTCATTGGAAAACCCTGTGATCCCATCGGAATCATTTTTGAAAGTCTATCGCCGACACTGTATGGAAATCCTAATGCGCGTGCGACATCACGGACAGCTCCGCGAGCCATCATGGTACCAAATGTTCCCACTTGGGCAACTTTATCTTCGCCATATTTTTTTCGCGCGTATTCAATCACTTCATCGCGGCGGTTATCGGCGTAGTCCATATCAATATCGGGAAGCGATGGGCGTTCTGGATTGAGGAAACGTTCAAACGGTAGTTTGTATACGAGTGGATCAACGTTGGTAATACCCAAAAGATATGTAGTCAGTGATCCTGCGACCGATCCTCGGATGTTTGTCAGAATTCCATTTTCGTGTGCGAATCGAAGCAGATCTCCCACAACCAAGAAGTAGTCGGGGTATCCTTTTTGCTTAATGACACCAAGTTCATATTCGAGACGGTCCACATATTCTTTTGTCTGAGGTAATTCACGAAATGCAAATCCTTCATACGCGAGCTCGCGCAGTTTCTCGTCTGATGTTTTGCCTGCCTCTATTTCAACATGTGGGAAGTACGCTTTTCCGAGTTCGAGATCGTAGTCTTCACACAGATCTGCCACAATCATCGTGTTGTGTACTGCTTCGGGTGCATCGGCAAAATATTCAAGGGCTGTTTTTTCATCAATAAGAGAGAAATCGTCTTTAGCGAATTCAAATTTCCCGGAATCTTTTCCATCACCCTGAGTATTTATTTGCAGTAAGGTATGGTGCGCTTCATGGTCATCTTTGCATGGATAGTGTGAGTCTTGGGTGGCGACAATGGTGACTCCGTGTTTTTTTCCAAGTGCGACCAACGCATCACGGACTTTCTTATCATTTTCAACGGTTGGATGTGATTGAATTTCGATGAAATAATTTTCTTTACCGAAAATGTCCTGATATTCGGCAACAAGCGCATCTGCTTTCT
>JAHFNN010000072.1 GCA_023267315.1 Candidatus Nomurabacteria bacterium
TGCTGAATTGAAGAAGAAAATCACAGTCAAATATTCATGTCAAACAAAATGCCATGATGTCACTGGAGATTATCTACATAATTGCCACAACGGTGTTCTCTTATATGATACATATGACGCGAAGAACTGTTCTTATATGACTGATACAGAAAGTCCAATGGATAGCCAGGATTGTAATAATTATTATTATAAACATGAATTTGGTTATAACGTCATGGGTGCACTTGAAGGAAGTAAACTGAAAAATAGTGCATTCGTCTTTTATTGCAGTGACGTAGAGTATTGTGAGAATTGTCACCATCTCGTCAACGGTATCGGTTGCAGTGCTATTAGAAAAGGCGAGTATATGATATTAAACAAAGCTTATTCTCGTGAAGAATATTTTAAGCTCAAGGAAAAAATTGATACCGAACTAAAAAAAGATGGTTTATTCGGTCAGTATTTCCCGACAGACCTTGCGCCTTTTTCTTATAACGAAACCTTGGCGAATGATTATTTTCCTTTAACAAAAGAGGAATCGATAAAAAGGGGATTCTCGTGGAGAGATACTACTACTGGTACCTATGGAAAGGAAACAATACAGAAAGGACAAATACCAAATTCGATTGATACTACAGATGATAGTATTCTAAAAGAAATTTTAGTATGTGAAGAATGCGGAAAGAATTTTAGGATTACGGAAGCAGAGCTCTCATTTTATAAAAGAATGCATATACCATTACCACACAAGGATTTTGAGTGCCGTCATAAGGATAGAATAAAAAAACGCAATCCACGCAAACTCTGGCATCGTTCATGTATGTGTGATAAGGAAAACCATCTTACTCATAAAGGTCATACCTGTGCTAATGAATTTGAAACTTCGTACTCTCCAGACCGTACTGAGACAGTCTATTGTGAACCGTGCTATCAATCTGAGATGGAATAACATATGAACAAAAATTGCGAGCATTGTGGAAATAATTTTTCGTTCACTGAGAATGAACTCTCGATGTATAAGAAGATTGATCTTGTCGTTCCGGAGCTCTGTGTTCCATGTCGTTGGAAACAACACTTTGCGTTCTGGCCATTTGGAAAATTCCGAACAGGGAACTCAGATCTTTCAGGAGAAAAATTAATTACAGTACTGCCTGAGAATCCTCGATATCCGATCTACACCTCAAAAGAATGGTGGAGCGACGCGTGGGATCCGACGAGTTACGCGCGGGAGTCTGATTCTACTCGCCCATTTTTTGATCAACTCAAAGAGCTCCAGGAGAAAGTACCACGACCGCACCAGCAGGGTGCCCAGAGTGTTGGTTGTGACTGGTGTGATGATGCATGGGAATCGAAAAATTGTTACCTTACACGCTCAATCGCGCGAAGTGAGAATCTATTCTATGGATACCGCGCGCTTGAATGCAAAGACTCTATAGATATTTCTCACGTCTTTACCCTTGATCAGTGCTATGACTGCGGGTACTGTTTTAGTTCTTATAGTCTTCTATTTTCGAGGAATTGTCGGGAATGTATTGAGAGCGCATTTCTTTTTGACTGTCGTAATTGTCAGCACTGTTTTATGTCATGGAATCTTCGAGGGAAGTCATACTGTATTGAAAATGTGCAATACTCAAAAGAAGAATATGAAGAAAAGATGAAATCAGTGAATCTTGGTTCTCACACTGAATTGGAAAAATACAAAGCTCGGTACACTGAAATTTTGAAAGAAAATGCGGTGCATCGGGAAAATTTTAATATCAAAACATACAATTCAACTGGCGCCTATATGTCCAATTGTAATAATTGCACCAATGTCTTTTGCTGGGAAGATTCGGAAAATTGCACGAATTGTATTCGCGGACTCAAGTCGAAAGATTCTATTGATTTGACTGGTTGTTGGATTATGGAGTTGTGTGGGAACAATAGCTGTTGCACTAATGCATATGCACTCAAGTATTCTATTTGGTCTGATGGGGCGCGGTACTCCGAATACTGTGACCAGTGTTTGGAAATTGATTATTGTTTCGGTTGTGTCGGGTTGCGCAAGAAAAAATATTGCATCTTGAATAAAGAATATACAAAAGAAGAATACGAAGCACTGAAAGAAAAAATTATTACTGACATGAAGGTACGCGGAGAATACGGTACATTTCCACCCTATTCATTGGGCCTCTGTCCGTACAATTTTTCAACTGCAGCGGTTTACTTTCCGGATGTCACTCAGGAGTATGTAGAAGGATTGGGTGGGTATTGGGACAAAAATGAAAATAAAAAAATAGAAGGCATGCCGACCAGTGAGCTTCCTGATTCAATTCGCGATGCGACTGATTCACTCGTGACGCAGGCACTCGTTTGTCCGGTGACGGGCTGGAGATACAACATCGCTTCGGATGAGCTCGCTTTTTTGAAGCGAAAGAATGTTGCGTTGCCTCGTGTTCATTTTGATGTACGAACCAAGGAGCGGTTGGCTCCGATGAGTCAGACAAAAGGTGAATCATATCAGTGCACTTTCTGTTCAAAAGATATTGTCGGCTACTACCCGTATGACTGGGGCTATAAAAAAATTGCCTGTGTTGATTGTTATCAGCGGGAAATTGCCTAAAATTAATGATTTCTTAGGTCCCTATCAAAAAAAAGAGGGCGGGGGTATAATTAGCCTAGAAAGGTCGAACTAACGTAATTGCTTTTATGTCGTGGTTATGACAAAAAGCCTTATAATATATGGTTTTTATATATACAACATGTAAGGATATGGAGGAGGCAAAGCGTCTCGGTAAGCTTATTATTGATAAAAAAATGGCTGCCTGTGTTGATTTTTGGCCTGTTGAGTCAATGTATATGTGGGAAGGGAAAATGACTGATGCTTCCCAGATTATGATGATGATTACTACATTTGAATCAAAGCTTCAAGACGTCGATGACCTTATCTCCCAAAACCATAGCTATAGTGTCCCGCTTATTGCGGGAGTAGATGTTCGCCGTATCAGCCGTCCATACAAAGAGTGGATGAACGAGCAGATACAGACGATGAAATAGCTATGAGTATATACCTCGCGCAATTACTGTGCCTTTCTTTAGTGCATTTTATAATGCAATAATTTTCATTTTAATATGTCTGTAGAATCAGAAACCAGAACCTGTCAGAATTGCAAGAATAATTTTGTCATCGAACCGGATGACTTTTCTTTTTACGCAAAAATAAAAGTTCCACCGCCGACGTTTTGTTCGGAATGTCGCTACATTCGGCGCTTACTAGATCGTAATGAGTGGACGATGTATAAAAGAAAATGTGATGCTAGTGGGGAAACTATCGTATCTATCTATAGACCCGATGCGCCTTTTCCCGTTTACAACCAAGAATACTGGAAGTCTGATACGTGGGATCCTCTTTCATATGGTCGTGATTTTGATTTTACTCGACCTTTTTTTGAACAGTACGAAGAATTAAGACAAAGTGTTCCGCATCTTGCCCTAGTTAATTCTAATAGTGTGAATAGCGAATATACTAATCAAGCAAACAATAATCGAGATTGTTATATGCACGTCACGAGCGACCGATGCGAGAAGTGTATGTATGGAAGCTGGTGCCAAAAAAGTTTCATGTTAGGAGATTGCTATATGGCAGAGAAAAGTGAATTTTGTTTCGACTGTGTGGATATAACCAACTGTTCAAATTGTGCATGGTGTCAAACTTGCTCCGACTGCGTAGGTGTATACCTTTCTAGTGATTGTAGAGGGTGTTCTGATTGTTTTGGGTGTGTTGGACTGCGCAACAAACATTATTACTGGTTCAATGAAGATGTTGGGAAAGATGAATATAAAAAAAGACTTGCTGAGTCAAAATTAGAGAGAGGTTTTTTAAATGAGGCGCGTAAAAAATTTGAAGAACTACGCCTGAAAATCCCTGTAAAATTTTATCATGGTACGCAGGCCCAAAATTCTTCGGGTGATTATATAGAAAATACCGAACGCGCTAAATTGGCCTTCAACTGCCGTGACAATAAAGATACCGCCTATATGCAAGATGCGTGGGCTCAGACAGAGGATTGTAGGGATTGTACTGAAATTATTATCGGCCAATTATCATACGAAATTCAAGGAGTTGAAATTCCACATCGCACAATCGTGGCTCGGAGTTGTTTTAATACTATTACTGATTCTTTTTATTGTGATATGTGCTTCGGGGTCAGCGATTGCTTGGGCTGTTTTGGGCTCAAGAAAAATCAATATTGTATTTTAAATAAGCAGTATTCAAAAGAAGAATATATAATTTTAAAAAATAAAATTATTGCTCATATGCTAAATACAAAAGAGTGGGGAGAGTATTTCCCAGGCAGCGCTTCACCCTTTGCATATAATGAATCAATGGCGCAAGAATATTTTCCTTTAGAAAAAGACGAAGCACTACGACGTGGATTTTCTTGGTATGATCGTCCTGAACCCGACTACAAGATTACAATGATTTCAAAAGACGTTCCTAAAATCATGAAAGAGACTGCAGATACTATTTTGCAACAGATAATCCAGTGTAAAACGCAGGGAACCGATGAAGAAAAAAAGAAGAATCCCATGTGTACGGGAGCCTTTCGTGTAATTGAAAATGAATTTATTTTATACCGTAAATTA